>JBOGYT010000073.1:0-38858 GCA_050696955.1 Solirubrobacteraceae bacterium
GATCACGGAATCTCGCACGAGGGCGGTTGGCGCTGGCGCTAGAAGCGCCAGACGACGCCGGAGCTAGCGGGCTCGCGACCAGGTTCGCCTCGCCGGCCGTCCGCGCGTCCGACCCCTCGGATATGAGTCCGGCATCAGTCCGACACGATCCGCTGCACCCGTAGTGCAGATAAGCGTCTCCCTCCGCCTGGCGGATCGAACCACGCGCGAGATCCCGCTCCGGGACCTGTCCTCCAAGCTGGCGTTCGACGCCATCCCGTGGCGGCGGGTGCGCTCGTACCGCGGTCAGCGGCATATGCCCGGCCTGTATTGGTCGTCGACAACCGGCGATCACGTGGTCTACGAGAGCCGACTGGAGCTGGCGCGCCTGCTGCTGGCTGACATCGACCACGAGGTGGTCGATATCGCTGCGAAGCCGTTCCTCGTGCGTGAGAAGGGTCGTCGCCACATCCCAGACTTCCTCCTTGGCCGGGCAGACGGATCAACCGTCGTCGTCAACGTCAAGCCGGCTGGAGGCACTCGGAGCGTGCTAGCGACGGACGCCTTGGCGTGGGCCGGTTGCATGTTTACTTCCAAGGGCTGGGAGCACGAGCTGTGGACCGGAGCAGATCCCCAACTGCTCGCCAACGTCCGATTCCTCAGCGGATACCGGCGGGTTGTGCTGCTCGACCCGCATGACATCGCGGTGGGCTCGTCGCTCCTGCAGCGAGAAGCCGGCATGACGATCGGGGGTGCCGAGTCTGCGTTACGACGCGCCGGGGTGTCGCAGCCTCGACCGGTCGTGCTTCACCTGTTGTGGTCCGGGTTCGTGCGCGCCCGGCTGGACCGTCCCTTGACCGGCGGCACCGAGCTGGAGGTCGTGTGATGAACGTCGTGTGTCTCGCCGTCGGGTCGAGAGTCGCCCATGACGGGGACGAGTGGATCGTCGTCGCGCTCACCGGGAGCCACTTGACACTCGAGGATCGGCGCGCCGGGCGGACGCGAGCCGTCGCGATCACGCAGGTCTCGGCTCTGCCGAACTGTCTGCTCGATGTGCTGCCGATGCCGCCGATCCCTTCGATCGGGCCGCTGCTGGCCAACCTCGGCGAGTCAGAGCTTCACGAAGTCGGCGAACGCGCTGCCCACGTCCGCGAGCTGCTGACGGGCTACCGCTCGGGCTCCGCTCAGGATGCGCTGCCGCACGAGCCGCGCGATCCGTACTGCGCAGGGAGCGGGAAGATGGACCGCTATCGAGCCAAGGCGGGCGAGCTCGCGGTAGGACTGGCCACCGTTCGACGGTGGGTAGCGGCGTATGAGATCGCCGGCGAAGCCGGGCTGATTGACGCACGCCATCACCGTCCGAGCGATCCGTTGCGCGGGATCGACACCCGGTGGCTCGACGAGCTCTCCCGCGTGCTCGACGAGCACGTCGGCGCAAGCCGCCCGACGCGTGAGCTGTTGCTCGATCGCGTCAACGCGCGAGTCACCGAGCAGCACGGCTCGGCGGCAGTGCCAAAGCGATGGAAGGCGAAGCGCGCGCTCACCGAGGTCTCGCGCGGCACGAACGCTCTCGGCGGCAGCACCAAGGGAAAGCGCAGCATCGCAAACCGCCCGCCGGCGCCATACGGCAGGCTCAACGCCGCCCGTCCCGGCGAGTACCTGCTGCTCGACACGACGCCGCTTGACGTGTTCGCGATGGATCCGATCACCTTGCGCTGGGTCGCGCTGGAACTCACGGTCGCGTTGGACCTCTGCAGTCGCTGCGTCGTCGCGTTGCGGTTGTCGCCCGTGTCGACGAAGGCCGTCGACGCCGCGCTGGTGCTGTACGAAGCGATATGCCCTGATTCCAAGGCGCGCACGAGCGGCGGGATCCTTCCCTACGCCGGAATTCCAAGCCAGGTGTTCGTCCCATACGGCAACCCGCCAACCACCGGCCTGCCAGGTGTTGCGCCAGAAACGATCGTCATCGATCGCGGCAGGATCTACGTGTCCGCGCACGTGCGCTCGGTGTGCCAGCGGCTCGGGATCAGCATCCAGCCCGCAAGGCCGAATCAGCCGACAGACAAGCCGGGAGTCGAGCGGTTCTTCCGGACGATCCGCGAGGATCTCCTCGGAGCGCTCCCCGGATACAAAGGGCCCGATGTCTACAGCCGCGGCGAAGGCGCCGAGGAGCTCGCCTACTACTTCATCGACGAACTCGAGCAGATCATCCGCGAATGGGTCGCCGAGCGCTACCACCGCCGGCCGCACAGAGGGCTTGTCCATCCCGAGGTCCCGGGGCTACAGCTGTGCCCGAACGACTCCTTCGAGATGGGCGTCGCACGCGCAGGCCGACTCTTGATCCCCACGCGGCCAGACCTTGCCTACGACTTCCTGCCCGTCACTTGGCGCACGATTCAGCACTACGGCGTCGAGATGTACGGCCTGCGCTACGACGGCAAGGGAATCGCGGAGTACCGCACCCGCCGCAGCCCGTACACCGGGATCAACGCAGGCAAGTGGCCGATACGGCATGACCCCGACGACATCCGCCGGGTGTTCTTTCAGGACCCCGCCACGAACGAATGGCACGACCTGAAGTGGGAGCTTCACAGCGAAACCGACGTGCCGTTCAGCGCAGAATCACTCGCATACGCCCGCCGACTCGCGCTCAAGTCCCAACGGTTCCCCGACGACCGCCGCGCCCTCGCCGAGCTGCTCGATCGCTGGGACGCAGGGCTGACACGCAACCCCACCGAGCGCCGGATGGCGCTGCGCCTGTCTCAGCAACGGAAGGAGAGATTGATGCTGCCCGAGGACGACGCGTCGAGCGTGACCGAACTGGCGAGCGTCCGGGCGGTGAGCGCGCGGACGGCCTCCGTCGGGGCCGGCGAGCTCCCTCCTCGAGACCTTCTCGGCGACGATGACGAACCGGACGAACTGGACGCGGTCCCCGACGACGAGGTCGATGCCGACTACTACGTAGATGCGTTCGGGACGTTGTCATGAGCTCCGACGACCACCTGGAACGTGACTACGCGCTGTCCCGTAAGGCCGGCTGGTTTCAACGCGCCGAGATGCCGCCCCGGACCAGGCCACCCCTCTACACGCGAGTCGAACTGAAAGCCCTGAGCGCCTTTGACCGCCGACGCTACGCCGAAGCGCGAGCGGTGTGGCACGCAAACCTCGGACCCATCGACACACCCCAGACGCAAGCGGCGTTCGACGAGCTCGAGGAGATCGTCGAATCGAACCGCCAGGACGGCGATCGTGTACGCAGCTCCGCCGTCCTTTCCGCACACCCAGGACTCGGCAAGACCACGGTGGCAATCTCCTTCGGCGTCCGCTACCACCGCGACCAAATCGAGCTCTACGGCCGCTGCACGTCGCAGGGACACGACCGCATCCCCGTGGCCTACATCGCATTGACGTCGAACACGACGAAGCGGACGCTGAACTCCGCGTTGTGCCGGTTCTTCGAGCATCCCGGCTGGGAGAAGGGAACAGCCGCGCAACTCGCCGACCGCGCGACCGACTGCGTGCTGTCCTGTCGCACCCGCATGATCATCATCGACGACGTCCATTTCCTCGACATGAACCGCAAGGACGGTCGCGACGTCGCGAACCATTTCAAGTGGCTCGCAAGCCATTTCCCGGTGACCTTCGTGTTCGTGGGCGTTGGCGTGCTCGAGCGCCAGCTGCTCAGCGAGGGCCTGAGCGCGGCCGACGCCGCACTCGCGCAAACCGCCAGACGGTGGACCACCTTGTCGCTAGCCCCCTTCGAGATCGACACGGAGGCAGGGCGGCGAACCTGGCGCCGGCTACTGCTGGCGATCGAGCGCGATCTCGTGCTCGCCGATGCCCACCACGGGATGCTCGCCGACGAACTCTCCGACTACCTCTACGCTCGCTCGACCGGCCACTTTGCGTCACTTATGACGCTGATCGCCCGCGGCTGCTACCGCGCCATCAAGACCGACATCGAGCGGCTCACAGCCGAGATACTCGACCAAGTACGCAACGACGAGGCGGCAGAAACAGCGCGACTGGCGCTCGAAGCTGCGTTCGAGCGCGGGCTGATCACGACCCGCGTGCGTGCCGGACGCGCGCCGCGACGCAAAGCCGCGTGACGACACCCACAGTCCGCGGACGAATCCCGATCCGCTTGGAGCCCGTCCCGGGCGAGTCGTTCGACGGGTGGCTGGACGCGTATGCCCAGCGCCTACGAATGCCGACTGTGGAGCTCGGCGGAGCTCTCGGCGTCTCACCCGAATTCTTGCGTCGATTGGGCGCGAAAGTGGCCGCCGGCCCGCTCGCGCCAGACCCGAGGCGGATCGCGACGCGGGCCTGCGGAATCGACGCCACCCAAGTGGAGGCGCTTTGGCTCGGATTCGCCCGATACGACCGTCTGGTCGCACGGCGTTTGGGGAACAGCGGCCTCTCGCGCGCGCTGCGACCTCTCGCGGCGAGTCGCTTCTGCCCGCTCTGCCTACGCGACACGGGTGGCCGCTGGCTTACGGCGTGGCGACTCCCGTGGCACCTCGCATGTGCGACACACCGCACGATGCTCGAGGCCAGATGCTCGCGCTGCGACGGCACGCAGCGCGAGGGTCGCTTTCGCGCTGACCACGTCGACGGGTTGACCATCCGTTGCAGTCGCCCGTCCGGCCACGCCACGGGTCGAGGCGACAACCGGTGCGGCCACGTGCTCACGACCGACATCCAGAGCGAATCGGCGCCTCCCGGACTGATCGCCTTCCAAGCCGAGTTCGAAACCGTTCTGGATCCAGCCCTCACGGACTCCGCCGCCGGGAAGCTGGTGGACAGGCTGATCGACGTGCTGGTCGTCGCTAGCCACCTCGGACTGGATCGGCACATCATCGACCGGGCCCGAAGCAACACGACCAGCCTCCATGCAAATCCCCTGGCAGACGCGCACGACCTGCTACTCGAACCGACCGGGTCCCGGCTGCGCGAGCTGGCCAACGCCGACGATAAGTCACGGCCGCCCGCGCTACCGCGTTCCTGGCGCGCCGCGAGCCCGGCGCTCACCAGCGTGCTACTCCAGCATCGTGACCAGCGACTGAGCGGCAGCGATCGCCTGCGCTACCGCAGCATGACCGGGGCAGGTCGCTGCCCCGAGGGAACCGACATGACCGTGCGGTTGCGGGCGATCCCGACAGCCCTGTGGCCGGACTGGGCAATCCGGCTGCGACCGATCGGCATCGACCCCAACAACTTCCGGATCTCTGCCGCCGCAGCACTCTGCCTACCTGGTGCGATCGAGGCACCTGACGAGATCACCGGCCAGTGGCCACGGACACGGCGCGCGATCAACCTATGGAGGCTTGGCAGGCTGGTGTGCGACGACCCTCACGGTACCGCGATCCTCGGCGCAGTCTGCGCTTTGACCGACGCGCTCGACCGGCGCGGTGCTCCGATCGACTACACGCGTCGCCGCGTGCTCGTCGACCAGATCGAGCTGCTCGACGCTGACAAATGGGTGGCGATGTGTCTGGCGGGAGGGATGTCGTGCGGGCGCGACACACGGCTGCGCTACGCGCGACTCTCGCTATGGGAGACGCTGACCGGGGGGATCGCCGAGCAAGCACCCCCCGCCATGTACACGAACGCTCGCGAAGACTACGTGCGCTATGACCAGTTCATTCTCGGGTTGTCGCGCAACACAGCCCAGCTGCTGACGCAACACGCCCGCAGTCTGCTCGACGCTCACGGCTGCGAAGACGAGCCCCTCACCTGGTCGCCCCCCTGCACCGCCATTTCGACCCACGACCTCCCCGGCCCCGATCCTGACGCTCTCGACCCACAGCGGGCCCACGCGCTGCTTGCCAGCGGAATGACGCCCGGCGACGCAGCCGAGCAGCTCGGGATCACGCTGCCGCATCTGCGCTATGTCGTTCGCACGCATCCCATCGATGAGCCGAGCGCTCCGCGTTCCGGAAAGCGCGCGAGAACACGCCTTGCCGCACGCGCCACACCCGAGGAACTACGACAACTCATCGACTCCGGCAGCACGCTCACGGCGCTAGCCAACCGGTTCGAGGTTTCGCGCGAAACCGTTCACCGCCATCTCGTCGCGCACGAGATTGCAGTGCCGCTTCGTGGCCGTCGCCGGCGCCACGAGTTCGATCGTGACTGGCTCGACGATCAGTACCGCGTCAGGCGGCGCACGGTCAAGGACATCTCGGCCGAAACCGGTGCGACCGCATCGACGATTCGCCGGCTGCTGCGCCAGCACGCGATCCCGGTCCGCCCGCGTGGCCTGCAAGCCCTAACCGCAGGGGATGGCTTTCCTCAGCCACTCGCCAACGCTGTCGTGGGCCAGGGCGGGATCGATCGCGTACGACGATTTCAGGTGTACGCGCGCACTCGCTCGTTGCAGATCGCCTCGAAGCGCCTCGGGGTGTTCGCCTCGACGCTCACCACACAGCTCGCGGCGCTGGAATGGGCGTGTGGCGGCAGGCTGCTCGAGCGCCTCACGCGCGACCAACAACCGCAGCACCTCACACTCCTGGGACAAGAATTGCTCCGGCAGGCCGATCTCCACCTCGGCCCGAATCCGCAAGCACCCTCGGACGCACCCAAGCTGGTTGCCGCGGTGCTCGCGACCCACGGCGGAACGAGAATTCTCGCAAAGTTCACGACGGCTGCCACCAGCCCCACGCTCGCGGATGCTGCGGCCACGCTCCACGTCCAAACAGGCAGCCTGCGAAATACGATCCGCAACATCGAGGCGGCGCTCCGTGGTCCCGTCCTCGCCGACCACCGCGGCTCCGTACCCCTGCACCTGACCCCTCTCGGTCGCCGTTTGCTGGCGGAAGCTCGGAAGCACTTGGGGGCGGATCTCGATACGCCCCCGATCCTGCCTCAGCCGCTTGCCAGAGTGCTGGCCACAGGCCATCGCGCGGATCAGATTCTTGCCAAGTTCGTCGCGGCTGCCATGCATCCCACGTTCGAAGACGCCGCTGCCGCGCTCAAGGTGCTTCCGTCCAACCTCCGGATCACGATCCGCCTCGTCGAAGCCGCCGTTGGCGGTCCCGTGTTCGCGGACGACCGCCTGGCGGCACCGCTGCGCTTGACGCCCGTCGGACGTCGCCTCCTGCGTCAGGCGCTTCATCATCGAGCCGATCCACAACCCGGCGCCGCTTGAGCGGGCCTCGTTCCACGGTCATGCAGGCCAATGCCGATCGTAAGCGCGGGCCATAAACGTCTCGCGTTCCCGGGGCCTGAAGTGGTCTGCCGCTGCGTGATCTGCTTATCCCGCCCATCTGCTTCGCCACACCACGAGCGCCGTGTCGTATCGAAACACCGCGAGCCACGCGTCGCCGCCACAATCCTGTCCGCACCGAGATCGTTCGGTGTTGCAGGCAGCGATTGCAGTCGTCTATGCTGACGACACCCGCTCTGCACCTCGGCAATCAATCCGTAGGTGTGGACGGTCCCCGAAGTAGCTGCGTCGACGGCGCGTAGGCGGCACAAGCTTGAGCGGCCTACAGAGCGTACGGATGGCGCCCCGGTTCCCGGGTCGTGTTACGTCGGCGGTCAAGCACCAATCGTGAACTGGAGAGGGCGCTGCTGAGCATTGCGCTTGGCAGCGCCGCTCCAACGAAAGGGTGACCGCATGACGATGTCGACGGAAGATGCGCTGAGCCTGCTCGGCGCCGTTGTCCAGGAGAGCCACGCGCGAGGTCGTCGGACCACCGCTGCTGCTTTGAAGGCACGGCTGCGCCGCAGCAGTCTCCATGAGTTCGACGAGAAGCTTCTGGGATTCGTGAGCTTCCGCGCATTCCTGCGCGAGGCGCAGACCCGCGGGATTGTCGCTTTGCATGCCGGCGAATTCGATGTCTTCGTGACGCCGCCGGGGGCGAGTCTGCCCGAGCCTGATCCGGAGTCCCACGTTGAGGCCCGGGCCACCGGTGCGGGCCGAGCCGATCCCCCTCGTCGCATCCGCTCGCACCTCTGGCGTGCCTTCGTCGACTGGAGTCCGGGTCTGCAGCGCTTCTATGACCGCGTCGAGAGAGAGGCTTTTCTGTTCCCCGCACGGCCCAGTCCCCGCGAGCGGGAGGAGCATCGACTGCGCCGCGAGATGGTCGCAGCGGATGCCGCGCGCTTCGCGGCCATCGAACCGATCCCGTTCGATCAACAACTCGGCTGGATGCATGACTTCACTGATCGTCAGAACTCGCCGATCAAGGAGCAACTGCAGCTCGCATTGGGAAGCGAGCGCCCAGCCCGCGACTTCGCTGCCCAGATCAGCACGATCCCGACGCTCAGCAACGCCTGGCACCGGCACCTGGTCGACCACGTCGGTGAAGTGATCAAGCGGTGGGCTGCAAGTCACCATCTGGAGATCGAGATCTTCGTGCCGGTTTCCAGACCGGCGCCTACGCCGCACGGAGCGCCCGAGCCGACCGCGCAGGACGCTACGCAGCTACGCGTCATGTTGCACCGCGCGATTGACCGCATGCCCGAGCAGGAGCTCATGACTATCTCGATACCGGTCGGCTACCTGATTGACACGCGCGGTCAGGGCTAGCCGTCGTGATTGGCTGGGCGCAGCTCCGCGATGTCGCGCGGCCGACTCCGCTCGCGCGAGAAGTTGATGAGGTCGCATCGACTCTCAGCAGGCGACGCTGGAAGATCGGCGACGTCGGCCGCCGCGCCTCATGGCCCACGGCGGCCGAGATCGCCGCGGCGCTCAACAACGCGCAGGATCGGCTGTCGGCAGAACAGTTCGCCCAACTGACCGATCTCATGTATCTACCGGTGCGTGGCTACGTGCTGACGGCGTCTGACACGGAGGAGCGTTATGCCCTCGTCGGTAGCTGGGAGGGGCCGGAGCTGGCGTACGCGCAGGTGACGATGCGCCCGCTCGCAGCCGTTGGGCAACGGTTGCAGCTCGAGATCTGCCCGCTAGCGACGGACGCGCCGGGCCTAGCTGATCAGCTTCACGCCTTGTTCTCGGAGATTGATCCCAAGCACGCTCCGCGCACCGACCCCTCGCGACGCAGCCTCGATCGCGCGCTATGGATCGGCGGGTCTGCCGGCGAAACCGGGCACGACAATTGGGAGCATGCCGTGGCGGCGCTTCTGGCCTCCCGCGGACTCGACGTCGAGATCTTCTCGCGCCCCGGTGACGCCACCCTCGATGCGGCGCTGCGGCGTGTCGAGAGCTTCCGCGGCGCCATGAAGCTCGTGTGGGAACCGCGGGCCGGGGACGCGTATCGGCGGCGGCGACTCATCGCGGCCGCCAACGGCAACGCGGTTGTGCTGTCCGAGCACAGTTTCGATCTGGTTCTAACCGAGGCGGCCATCGCGCTAGACGAGCGCGACCAAGACCGAGCGCAAGAGGTCCGCGGGGTTGGGGCACCGGCCCCGGTCGCGCCCCAACCGCTGGCCGGCGGGCCGCACTATTTCAAGAAGACAGGCACCGGTGGCGGCGGATATGGCGATCGAATGGAGCTGATGCAAGGCCCCTGCATCCACAATGCCTTCCGACGGGCGCGGCGACCCGATCAGGCCAAGCGTGGTATCGCCCGAGTCGCCGGAGCGGAGCCGGTCAGGCTCGAGCACTGCGATAGTTGCACCGGGGGAGGATTCTGGCGCGCGTGGTTCTGAGCGCCGAGATAGAACGCACAACCGCTGCTCGGCCGTGAAGCGCCCATCGTCGGCCTTCGCGACAGCAACTGTCGGATGTCACGGCCGCTCGAGAGGTCGCACCCGTCGCTCATCCGATTCATCCTGCCCGTTCGAGAGCAACTGGGTTTTGCTTCTCAGCGCACTTTGCGGGGCACAAGCCGCTCCAAGCCACGCGGCATCGCCGGCGTGTCCTAGGCTCCGCTCACGTGATGCTCCAAAGGCTCGGGAACCTCGAACGGACAGGCACCTCAACGAGGAAGTTGATCATCTATCCCGCCTCCACACTGCCCGCCGGCGCCCACGAGTGCTCATCTACCCTCGGGATCGGTGTTCATCTTCGATCGATTCCTACACTACGGCTAGTACACGTGGCCGGACGCGAGTACTAGGTCGGGACGAGCGTCGGCTGGTCCACCGCGCCGCGTCTGGGGTAACGTCGCGCAGGTGCGGGCGAGGGGTCGCTGATGAGACGGGGCTGGGTGGTGCTCGGCCTGCTCGTCGTCGCGCTGCTCGGCACGGCTTGCGGTGGGAGCGACGGCGAAGGCGAAACGCAGTCGTTCGTGGGCAAGACGACCTCGGTCGTGCTCTACGTCAACTGGACCCGGGAGGGCGATGAGCTGACGGGATCGCTCACCCAGGCGGTTCTCGACGAGGACAAGAACACCGTGGCGACGAAGCGCGCCGGGCTGGCCGGCAAGATCATCGGCACCGCGGTGACGCTCGACCTCGAGCAGGAGTACGGCGAGACGTCGCGCCTGACCGGCACGCTGAACGGCGGCGAGCTCGCGCTCGAGTACCTCAGCGGGTCCTCCGGCGTCGCGACGGTCCAGATGCAGAAGGCCGACGCCGGTGCCTTCAACGCCGCGCTGGACAGCCTGCGCAGCCGGGCCGAGCAGACCAAAGCCGACGAGGAGACGCAGGCCGCCGAGAGCGAGGAAGAGCAGCAGGTCGTCGAGCATGCCGACGCGGTGCTCGACGACATCGCCGCGCTCAAGGCGGCGGTGGACTCGTCGCTGCCGTCGAAGGCAGCGAGCTACGACAGCGACCTGGCGCGACTCGCGCGCGACCTGCGGACGGTCCGGGAGCAGACGAAGGCCACGCTCGCCGCGGACAACCTGAGCGTGTGCTCGAGCGCAGCGCTCGTCCAGTCCGCTACAGAGTCGATCGAGAGTGCCGTCGCGGCGCTCCAGAGCAAGCAGGACCGCGCGGCGACCGGGGCGGCCGCTGTCAACGACGCGATCGCCAAACTGCTCGACGACTACGCGACGCTGCAGTCCGACGACCCGAAGTACCTGCCCGAGGACGCGCCGTCCCGGACGACGTTGAGCCGCGCGATCCGGTCCGCGCGCCGCAGGCTGCGCAAGGTGAGCTCGTCGAAGGGCGGCGCGCTCAACAAGGCCAACGCGATGCTCAAGGAAGCCAAGCAGCTCGAGCTCCGAGCCAGCTCCGCGTGCCGCACGGGCGGCGCATACTGACCGGCCGACGGTCCGGTTCCCGGGTCGTCGCAGGCGATCCGGGGGCAACGTCGCCGGGAGGTCAGCGCTTGCGATGACCGGACGGCGAAACCGTTCTCTCGCAGATTGCGCCCACTACCTCCCCGCGCCACACGTCATGGCCGCGCCGTGTCCTACGCTGATCCAGACACTCCGATGGCACGCGCGCAGACCCAGATCAAGGATGTCCCTACGACTGTCGGCGCGTGCCCGTTCGATATCTGCGACGGCAGCGGCTTCGTCCTCGACGAGGACTCCAACAGCGCCAGCGACTGCCGCTGCCGTGCCCAGCGCGTCAGCCGGGCACGGGCGCGGACGCTCAGCGGCGCGATCCCGCGCCGCTACCGCGGCGTCTCGTTCGACCGGCCTCCGGTGACGGAGATCGCCGCGCCGATCGTCACCGCGGTGCGCCGCTACGTCCGCCACATCGACGAGCAGCTCGACGCCGGCCGGGGGCTGTGGTTCTTCGGCTCCGTCGGCACCGGGAAGACGACGCTCGCGATGCTCGTCTCGCGCCACGCGCTCGAGGCGGGGCGCAGCGTGGCGATCTACTCGCTGCCGCGGCTGCTGGCCGAGATCCGCACGACGTTCGACGCCGATCGCTCCGGCTCCTACGTCGATCTGCTCGACCGCCTGACCGAGGTCGACCTGCTGCACATCGACGACGTCGGCGCCGAGAAGACGAGCCCGTGGGTGCTCGAACAGCTCTACGCGATCGTCAACGCGCGCTACGAGGACGAGCGCTCGATCGTCGTCACGACGAACCTCGAGCGAGGCGCGCTCGCCGAGCAGATCAACGAGCGCACGGTGTCGCGGCTCGAGGAGATGTGCGAGGTACTGCCGCTATACGGGTCCGACGCACGCCAGCAGCGTCCCGACGTCCGGTCGGCATGACGCGGCGCCCGCCTAGACTCTTCTGACGACATGCCAGGAATCTGCATCGTCGGCGCCCAGTGGGGCGACGAAGGGAAGGGGAAAGTGGTCGACCTGCTCGCCGAGCAGGCCGATGCGATCGTGCGCTTCCAGGGCGGCAACAACGCCGGCCACACGATCATCCGCGACGGCGAGGTGTTCAAGTTCCACCTCATCCCGTCGGGGATCCTCTATCCCGGCAAGCGCTGTGTGATCGGCAACGGCGTCGTCGTCGATCCGCGCGTGCTGACCGACGAGCTCGACGGGCTGAAGGCACGCGGCATCGACACGAGCGGCCTGCGCATCAGCGCCAACGCGCACCTGATCATGCCCTACCACATGCTGCTCGACACGGCCGGCGAGGCGAAGCTCGGCAAGCTCCAGATCGGCACGACGCGGCGCGGGATCGGCCCGGCCTACGCGGACAAGGCAGCGCGCCTGGGCATCCGCATGCAGGACCTGCTCGACGAGAAGATCCTCAAGAAGAAGATCACGGCCGCGATCGATCCCAAGCGCCTGAGCCTGCGGCCGTATCTCAAGGATCCGTCGCTGGACCTGCAGTCGATGACCGAGGACTACCTGACCTACGGCCACCGCCTCGAGCGCCACATCGCCGACACCGCGCGGATCGTGTGGGACACCCTGGACGCCGGCAAGATCGTCCTCTTCGAGGGGGCACAGGGCGCGCTGCTCGACATCGACCACGGCACGTATCCGTTCGTGACGTCGTCGAACCCGATCGCGGGCGCCGCGTGCGTCGGCGCGGGCGTCGGCCCGAAGGACATCAACGAGGTCTGGGGCATCGCCAAGGCCTACACGACCCGCGTGGGCTCCGGGCCGTTCCCGAGCGAGCTCGACGACGTCACCGGCGAGGAGCTGCGCAACCGCGGCGGCGAGTTCGGCACGACGACGGGCCGCGCGCGGCGCACCGGCTGGCTGGACATCCCGGCGCTGCGCTACGCGTCGCGCATCAACGGCCTGACGTCGCTGGCGATCACGAAGCTCGACGTGCTGTCTGGCTTCGACAAGATCAAGGTCTGCATGAGCTACAGCGGTCCCGACGGCGCCGAGTTTCAGAACTTCCCCTACCACCAGTCCGTCCTGCACCACGCCCGCGGCGAGTACATCGAGCTGCCGGGCTGGGACGAGGACATCACCGAGTGCCGCAGCCCGGCTGACCTGCCGCCGGCGGCGCGCGACTACCTGGACTTCATCGCCGAGCACGTCCGGGTTGCGGTCGTGCTCGTCGGCGTCGGGCCCGGACGCGACCAGGTCATCTGGATGCAGGACGCTCCGCAGCTGGCGGCAGTGGCCTAGGAACGTCGCCGGCACCGGGTGCCGGCTCGGCCAGCACCCGCCGCTCGCCACGGCGCAGGATCCGCGTCGCGAGCGCCGCCGCCGAGAGCAGCCCGAGCGCGGCCAGCGTGATCTGCACGCTGACGATCCCCTCCTCGGTCCAGTAGACGTCGTCGAGCTCGAGCAGCAGCGCGGACTCGTCGAGCGTCAGCGCCACGCCGGCCCCGAACGGCAGCGCCAGCAGCGGATCGAGATCCTCGTTGCGCGAGATGACCGACGCCCCGCCGGCGAGAAAGGCCAGCAGGATCCCCGGCACGAAGTGGTGGATGTGGCGCTCACCGACGAGCAGGTTGCGAAACGGCCCCGTGCCTCCCCCGCGGCGGCGGATGAGGTACGTCGACAGGCGCGCCGCGGCGAACGTGCCCGAGAACGAGGTCAGCAGGTTCAGCAGCGCGCGCTCCCGCGCCGGGCTGTGCTCGTAGCCGACGACCGCGGCCTCCATCGTGTCGCGTATCGCCACCTCGCCGGGATCGGCGACGTGCAGCTCGGCCAGCTGCTCAGCCCGCCCGCGCCACACGCGCACGAGCTCGGCGCCGAGCACGGTCGCCGTCATGCCGAACGCGAAGACCCCGAGCACGACGGTGCCGCGCTCGGTGCGAACCCGCGCTCGCTGCCGGGAGCGGCTCAGCTCCACCTCTCGATGAGGTCCTCGTCGGGCACGTCGCGCACCACCCGCGCCGGCACCCCCATGACGACCTTGCGGGGCGGGACGTCGCTCGTCACGACCGCGCCCGCGGCGACGAACGCCTCCTCGCCGACCTCGGTCCCGGGCAGCAGCACCGCGCCGCCGCCGATGCGGCATGCGCGCCGCAGCGTCGCGCCGCGCAGCTCCGCCCCCTTGGGGTGGCGGCCCGCCGCGCTGTCGTTCGTCGTCATCGCGCAGGGGCCGAGGAAGACGTCGTCCTCCACGACGCTGAAGGCCGTCAGGTAGACCTGGGACTGGATCCGCACGCGGGCGCCGACCGTGACGTCGTTGTCGACCCCGGAGCCGCGGCCGACCAGGCTCTCGGGCCCGATCGTCGTCCGTTCGCGCACGTAGGCCTGGTCGCCGATGATCGTGCCCGCGCCGATGATCGAGCCGGCGAAGACGATCGCCTGCGTGCAGACCGTCACGCCGTCCTCGATCACGAGCGGTTCGAGCTCGCCGCGCAGCGCGGACGAGCGCCGGGCCAGGCTCGGCGTCTTGCCGAGCACGGCGCCGTCGTGGATCGCGCAGCCGTGGCCGATGAGGACGCCGTCGTGGACGACGACGTTCGCGCCGAAGCGCACGTCGCTGCCGACGGACGCGGTCGGGCTGAGGACTAGGCCGGGGGCGCTGGCGCTCATGAGCGCGAGAGACTAGACAACCACCGGTCGGTGGCGGCGACGACGCGCTGCGCCGCGTGTCCGTCGCCGTAGAGCTGCGGCCGCTCGTCCGGCACCGGCCGCTCGAGCGCCGCGCGGGCGGCGCCGGCGTCGAGGTCGACGAGCGTGTTCCAGCCGCGCTGCACGGTCTCGACCCACTCGGTGCTGTCGCGCAGAGTGATGCACTGCACGCCCGCGAGATACGCCTCCTTCTGGACGCCGCCCGAATCCGTCAGGACCGCCCGGGCGCGCGTGAGCAGGGCCGTGAACGCGAGGTAGCCAAGCGGCGCGAGCAGGACGGCGCCGTCCTCGAGGCGCTCCAGCAGACCGGCCGCCTCCAGCCGCGACCGCGTCCGCGGATGCAGCGGCAGCACGACGGGCAGCTCGAAGCCCAGCAGCAGCTCGACGAGCCGCTCCAGCCGCTGCGGATCGTCGACGTTTCCGGCGCGGTGCGCGGTGACGAGCAGGTACTCGCCCGGCGTCACGCCGGCGTCGCGCAGGGGCGCGCCGTCCTCGGCGGCACGCGGCGCCACGATCCGCGCGATGTCGACCATGACGTCGCCGACGAGGTCGACGGTGCCGGCGACACCCTCGCGCTCGAGGTTCGCCACGGCGACCTGCGACGGCGCCAGCAGCAGTCCCGAGAGGTGATCGGTGAGGACGCGGTTGACCTCCTCGGGCATCCTGCGATCGAACGAGCGCATGCCCGCTTCGACGTGCGCCACCGGGATGTCGGCCTGGGCGGCCGCCAGCGCGCCGGCCAGCGTCGAGTTCGTGTCGCCGTAGACGAGCACGGCGTCCGGGCGCTCGTCGCGCAGGAGCTCCGACAGCGCCGCGAGCATGCGCGCCGTCTGCTCGGAGTTCGTGCCGCCACCGAGCCCGAGCTCGATCTCCGGCCGGGGCACGCCGAGCTCCTCGACGAAGATCGTCGACAGCTCGTCGTCGTAGTGCTGGCCCGTGTGGACGAGGGTCTCCTCGTGGCCCGAGCGCAGCAGTGGCGAGACCGCGGCCGCCTTGACGAACTGCGGCCGGTTGCCGATCACCGTCGTGATCTTCACCGCGCGAGTGCCGCCTCGATGTGCTCGCGCGCGCGCCGCGCGACCTCGGTCGAGACCGGACCCGGGGCGTCGAGAGCGATGTCGTCGATCGCGCTGACCGGCTGGGCCTCGTGCGTCGAGGAGGACAGGAACGCCTCCGAGATCGCGCCGAGGTCGTCGAGGGTCGTCACCCGCTCGCGCACCTCGGTGACCTCGAAGTGCATCCGGCGGGTGATCGAGTCGAGGATCCGGTCCGACAGCGGCGGCGTGTAGAGCTCGCCGCCCAGGACATAGAAGAACGACAGCGTCGGACCCTCGAGCACGCGGCCGTGCGGCGTCACGAGCAGCGCCTCGTCGGCGCCGCGCTCCTTGGCCAGCCGCGTGGCGAGCATGTTCGCGCCGTAGGACAGCGACTTGATCCCGTCGAGGAGGCGCGTCGGCGAGTACGTGATCGTCGCCAGGCGCAGCGTCGCGGGCAGCTCCTTGCGCGGCTCGATGAGCGCGATCCGGTGCCCGCCGCGGGTGACGAGCACGCGCAGCGCCGCATCGACCGGCTCGCTCGCGGCGAGGATCGTCGCGATGTCCTCGCGCACGGCGCCGGCGTCGAGCGGCAGCCGCAGACCCTCGGCGCTGCGGCCCATCCGCGCGAGGTGCTCCTCGAGCCCGAACGGGCGGCCGCCGTAGAGCGGGATGACCTCGAAGACGCCGTCGCCGCGCAGCAGGCCCTCGTCCACGACGGGGATCTGCGCCTGCGCCGCGTCCATGAGCACGCCGTCGAGGACCGCGGGGGGCATCAGCGCCAATCCCGGTAGATCGTGTGCGCGAAGCGCCCGGCGGGCGTCGCCCGCCACGCACCGATCTCGGGCGCGAGGTCGGGCGGGTCGTCGGGCAGCGTGATCTGCGCGCCGCCGTAGCCCGGTGCCGAGACCGCGGGGCCCGCGAGCGCGGCGAACGTCAGGTCGGCGGCGGTGAAGCGGTCGCCGGCGAGGAATTGCCGGCCGTCGGCGAGCAGGTCCGAGACGAACTCGAGCTCGGCGCCGACCCGCTCGGCGCACTCGGCGTGCGTCTGCGGCGTCACCTTGAAGGCCATCCGCATCACGCGCTCGAACGCGGGCAGCGCCGCCTTCACGAGCCGCCGCTGCGCGGACGGCACGCCGAGCGTGCAGTAGCGCAGCAGCTCACCACGATCCTCGAGCGCCCACGAGTACAGCCACGAGCGCACCGGGGGGCCCAGTCGCTTGTCGAACCGCGCGACGAGCTGCTCGACCTCGCCGCGCACGTCGGGATCCTCTCCGAACAGCGGCGTGCCGCTGCCGTGGCGATCGCAGTGCTCGAGGATCGCGCACGAGCCGAGCACGTCCTGCCGGCGCCCGAGGAGGAGCACCGGCGCCGTCTTCGACCCGCGCGGCATGACGCTGGCGCGGTGCAGCACCGGCGCGTAGGGCTGCTCGGTGTACTGAAGACCGGAGCGGTCAAGCCCCCAGCGGGCCTTCTCGCAGAAGTGGCTCACAGGGATCGTGACGAGCTTCATGAACGCCGTTGAGCGTATTCGAAGTGCGCCGCGCCAATCGCGCCGGGCTAGCCTGCGGCGGTGCGCGTGACCCGGGCGCTTCTCATCGCGCTGATACTCGTCGCCGTCGCGGCGGGCTGCGGCGGCGACCGCGCTCACGCTCCGGCCAGGCCACCGGTCGTGACGATCGTCCAGGACGACGCCGAGTTGCTCCACCGGACTCCGCGGCGCATCGCGACGACGATGGACGATCTGCGCGACCTCGGCATCGACTGGGTGCGCGTGACGGCGGGCTGGTCGGTCATCGCGCCCGCACCGCGGGCACGCCGGCGACCGGACTTCGACGCCGGCGACCCGGCCGCCTATCCGCCGCGTGCGTGGAGCAAGCTCGACCGCGCCGTGCGCCTCGCCGGCGCACGCGGGCTACGGGTCGCGATCGACATCGCCTTCTGGGCGCCGCGCTGGGCGGTTGACCGCGTGGGCGGCTCCGACGCCGAGCGCGACTCGATCGTCGTGGCCGACTTCGCCGACTTCGCCGCGGCGGTCGCCCGGCGCTACCCGCAGGCCGTGGCCTTCACGGTCTGGAACGAGCCCAACCACAACGCGTTCTGGCTGCCGCAGTGGCGGGTGTCCGGGGGCGAGTGGCGACCCGCGTCGCCACACCGCTACCGCGCCATGGTGCAGGCCGCCGTGCCCCGGATCGAGGCCGCCGCGCCCGACGCGCTCGTCCTCATCGGCGCCACGTCGTCGGTCGGCCTGGACCGCGCCGACGAGGCCGGCGACCGGATGGCGCCGCTGACGTTCCTGCGCGAGATGGCGTGCGTCGACGAGCGGCTCGCGCCGCTGCGCCGGGCCGAGTGCCGCTCGTACGAGCCGCTGCCGGGCGACGGCTGGTCGCATCACCCCTACTCGCTGGCCCTGCCGCCGTGGGCGACGGACCCGCAGCCATCCAACGTGCGGATGGGCGACCTGAAGCGGCTGACCGCGCTGCTCTCCCGGCTACACGACAGCGGCCGCATCCGCAACCCGCTCGGGCTCTACCTCACCGAGTCCGGCTACCAGACCAACCCGCCCGACCCGACGTGGCAGGTGAGCCTGACCGACCAGGCGCGGTGGATCGCCGAGGGCGAGCAGATCGCGCGCCGCGACGGGGCGGTCCGCAGCGTCGCGCAGTTCCTCGTGCGCGACCTGCCGCAGCGGGCGGGCGCCGACGAGCGCGCGCGCTGGCGCGACTACCAGTCCGGGCTGCGCTTCGCCGACGGGCGGCCCAAGCCCGCCCACCGCGGCTTCACGCTCGCGCTCGTCGCCCGCCGGACCGGCACGCGGCAGGTCACGTTCTGGGGGCTCGTGCGCCGCGGCTCCGGGCGCCGGGCTGTTCGCGTGAGCATCCGCGGGGCCGACGGCTCGTGGCGGACGCTGTTGCGCCGGCGCACCCGCGACGACGGGACGTTCGAGGCGACCGTCGCCGTCGAGCCATCTCAGACCTTCCGCCTGGAGAGCGGCGGGCGCAGCGGCCCGGCGCTTGCGGGGGCGCGATAGGCGGCGCGCGGGTACCCTGCCGCCGCATGACGGACGACGGTCTCGCCACTTCTGCCCTGCCCACGCGCTTTCCCGCCATCCTGTCGCCCGACGAGTGCCGCGAGCTCGTCGCCGAGATCGACGCGGTCCACCACCAGCGGGTGCGCATCTGGAACGGCGAGGAGTTCCAGGTCGATCCGGAGAGCCGCATGGGCGCCATCGCGCTGCTGACCGAGGCGACCGAGGCCCGCGTGCTCGAGCGGCTGTGCGGCGTCGTGCCCGAGCTCCAGCGACGCTTCGGCTGCGAGCTCGCGCACCTCAGCGCGATCACGGCGCTCATCTACGGCCGGGGCGACCACTTCGCCGCGCATTCCGACGGCGGGCAGGACGACGAAGCGCCGGCCGAGGTGCGCCGCCGCCGCGTCTCGCTCGTCCTCGCTCTGAACGACGGCGCGAGCGACTTCGACGGCGGCGAGCTGCGCTTCTTCCCCGGCTGCGCGCCGTACGACACCGCGCACGCCGAGCAGATCGTGTCCGTCCGCAGCGAGCCGGGTCTGCTGATCGCCTTCCCGTCCCCGATGACGCACCAGGTCATGCCGGTGCGCGACGGCTGTCGCTACTCGCTGGCCCTGTGGGCGCTCGCGCCGGAGTAGGCGAGAGTGCCCCCGCCAGGAATCGAACCTGGAACCTTCGGATTAAGAGTCCGCTGCTCTGCCAGTTGAGCTACAGGGGCGAAGTCGGTGATCCTAGCCACTCGGCTCGGCTTGCTGGCCCTGCTGAGCGCTCGTGCCCTGCTCCTTCGCCAGATCGAGGGCCGCGCGTAGCGCCTTGCGCTCTTCCGGCTTGGCGAGCTCGATCGCCCGGTCCGCGGCGAGGTCGCCGACGCGCTCCTCTCCGGCCCCGTAGGCAAGCTGCGCCAGGCGGGCGTAGAGCCGCGGGTTCGGCGGCTTCGTCTCGGCGGTGATGATCTCCATCGCGCGGACGGCCTTCACCGGCTGGTTGAGACCGGCCTCGTAGACGCGCACCATCGTCGAGGCCAGGGCCTCGTCGGGGTCCTTCGGCTCGAGCGCCAGGTAGCTCTCCCAGGACTGCGACGCGAGCTCGAGCCGCGGGCGCGCCTTGTCGGTGGTGAAGCCGTCGATGTTCGCGCGGCGGAAGCGCAGGCGCGTGAGGTTCGCCCACGCCGCCGGGTCCTTGGGAGTCGCCTTCACCTTCTGCGCGGCGCGGTCGAGATCCTTCTCGAGCTGCTCGTCGACGTTTCCGCCGCCGCCCCCATCGCCCTTGAGCGCATCGAGGATCCCGCCACCGGACGTGTTGCTGCCGATGCCGAGGCCCACGAGGCCGACCCCGAGGAGAAGGGCGAGGGTCAGGTAGATGGCTTGCACGGTGCGGCGACGGCCACGCCCGCGCAGGTCGAACAACATTCGGCGTCAGTCCTTTTCGTCTCGGTCTCGGTGGGGGGCAAGCAGCTCGGAGAGGTCGTCGTCGTCCGGATCGTCGTCGGGGTCCACGTCGCCGGGATCTTCGCCCTCGGCATCGCCGTCCACGTCGACATCCTCGTCAGCCAGAGGAGGCTTGACGCGATCGAGCCACCTCGCAAGCAGGATACTCAGCTCAAAGAGGATGATCAGCGGCACCATCGCGATCGACATCGTGACCGGGTCCGGAGTCGGCGTCGCGACCGCCGCCAGGATAGCGATGCCCAGGATCACGTAGCCGCGGTTCTTGGCGAGCTGCTGTGGCGTCATCACCCGCAGACGCGTGATCGCGAGCACGCCGACGGGAATCTGGAACAGCAAGCCGATCCCGGCGACAAAGAGGATGGCGAACCGGAAGTAGTCCTTGGCCTGCAGCAGGATGTCGAACGAGTCGTCGTTGAAGTTCTGCAGGAACGCGACGGCCCGGTCGAGCACGACGAAGTAGCCGAACGCCACGCCGGCGATGAACAGCACCGGCACCATGAGCATGAGCGGCAGCGCGACCTTGCGCTCGCGCGGGCTGAACGCGGGCAGCACGAACGCGTACATCTGGTACAGCAGCATCGGCATCGCGATCAGCAGGGCGGTGTAGAACGCGATCGTGATCGTCGCGGTGAAGGGCTCGGTCACGCCGAGCGTGACGAGGTTGCGCTGCTGGTTGCGCGGCACCGCGGCCACGGCCTGCGCGATCTGGCGGCTGGCGCGGTCCAGCGATCGCGACGCCGCCAGGAGCTCGCGCCGCTGTGTGACGCTGAGGTTGTTCTCGTCGCCGAGCGACTCGAGCGTCGTTCCGGTCGCGGCCAGCGCGGGCGCGACGGCCCGCAGCGCCTGCGCCAGCTGGCGCTGGTAGCGCGCGGACTGCTCCAGCGGGTCCTTGCTGTCCTTCGACGGCGCCTCGAGGTTCTGCGTCGTGCGGACCGGCTTCGTGACCGCGTCGAGGATCGCGTCGTTCTGCCAGAAGCACACCGCGAAGGCCGCGATGAGCGTCGCGAGCGAGATCACGATCCGCTTGCGCAGCTCGTCGAGGTGGTCGACGAGGCTCAGGCGGTCCTCGTGACCGATTGGGCGCAGCGCTGCGGGCATGGTCAGTGCTCAGGCTCGGGTTCGCAGCGCGCAGATGAGCCGCGCGAGCGGCCTACTTCGCGTCCTGCCGCCCCGAGGTCGCGGGCTCGCCAGTCGACGCATCGGACTTCGAGCCGATCGTTGCGGCCTCGTCGTCATCGTCGTCGTCGTCCTTCGAATTGCCGCTGATCGAGTCCTTGAACTCGCGCATCCCGTGGCCGAGCGAGCGGCCGAGGTCGGGCAGCCGCTTGGGGCCGAAGATGACCAGGGCGATCACCAGCACGATGATGAGCTCAGTTGGACCGACGGGCATGGCGGACTCCTATGGAGCGCTGCCGCACAGCGTATCGCGAGCGTGGCGGATGGACGGACGGTGGACGCCGAGCGGACGGTCGTGGACGGACATTCAAGTTCCTCTCCCGCGTGCCGATGAGGGTGGCATGCAGGAGTTCGACAACAGGCCCGAATCGGATCACAAGCAGTACGTCCGCAAGGTCGTGCTGCCCTCGGGCAAGACCATCGAGGTCGTCTCGTTCGAGGACCTCGCGCCCGCCGGCGAGGACCTTCACGTGTGCCCCGACTGCAGCTCGGAGCTCGTCTACCCGATCGCCTGGGAAGAGGCCGGCCGCTCCTCCTGGGAGGTCACCCTGCGCTGCCCCAACTGCGAGTGGCTCGTCACCGGCATCTTCGAAGAGGACGCCATCCAACGCTTCGACGAGACCCTGGACCGTGGCACCGAGGCCCTCGTCGCGGACCTGCGCCAGCTCGCCCGGGCGAACATGGAAGAAGACGTCGAGCGCTTCACCGCCGCGATCTTCGCCGGGCACGTCCTTCCCGAAGACTTCTAGGCTCTTCGAGCCACCACTCCGTCGGCCACCAGCTCCAGCGCCGCGCGCTGCGTCTGCGCGAGCTCGAGCGCCGGCAGCTCCGCCTTCGCCGCGTCGACGATCGCGTGGGCGCGGCCGCGCGACTCGTCCAGTGCACCGGTCGCCTCGATCGCGTCGCACAGCACCTCGGCCTGATCGGGCGTCGCGACCGAGCGCAGGTCGATCTCGGCGACCGACGGGTCGCGCTCGCGCGCGAGGATGAGCGGCAGCGTGACCGTGCCGTCCAGCAGGTCGGTGCCGCGGTGCTTGCCGGTGACGGACGCCGGCCCGGAGATGTCGAGCACGTCGTCGAGCAGCTGGAAGGCGAGGCCGATGCGCCGACCGAAGCCGCCCAGCGCGACGACGTGCTGGGTCCCGCGCCGCGCCGCGAGCGCGCCGAGCTCGCACGCGGCCTCGAACAGCCGCGCGGTCTTCAGCTCGCAGCGGTACAGGTAGCGCTCGACCGTCACGGCCCCGTTCCACGCGTCCTCGCGCTGGAGCAGCTCGCCCTCCGCGAGCGCCGAGCTTGCGCGCGACAGCGCGCGGACCGCCTCCAGCGAGCCCGCCTCGGTCAGCTCGGCGAACGCCCGCGAGAACAGCAGGTCCCCGGTCGCCACGGCGAGCCCGCGGCCGCCCTGCGCCCACACCGTCGGCACGCCGCGGCGCAGCGTCGCGGCGTCGAGCACGTCGTCGTGGACGAGCGTCGCCGAGTGCACGAGCTCGACCGCCGCGGCGGCGGCGAGCAGCTCGCGCTCGTCGGCCTCCTGCGCCGGGCCGGCGGCGAGCAGGACGAGCAGCGGGCGCAGGCGCTTTCCACCGGCGGCGATCGTGGCGCCGGCGTGCTCCGCCAGCTGCGGCCCGTGACCGGCCGCCAGCTCGGCGAGGCGCTCCTCGACACGCGCGAGCAGCGCGGGGACCTGCGGACCCGCGACCTCGACGATCGCCTCGACGCGCGCGGCGGCGCTCGTCACGCCTCCTCCGCGGGGCGGCGCGTGCCGACGTGCAGCGCGATGATCCCGCCCGCCGTGAGCACGTAGCGGACGTCGAGCCCACAGGCATCCATGCGGGCGGCCAGGTCGTGCGGGCCGGGGAAGCGCTTCACCGAGTTGGGCAGGTAGCTGTAGGCCTCGGGATCGCCGGCGGCGCGCCCGATGAGCGGCACGACGCGATCGAACCACAGGCGGTAGAACGTCGACAGCGGCGGCCGCGAAGGCGTCGTGATCTCCAGGACGACGACCCGCCCACCCGGTCGCACGACGCGCGTCATCTCGCGCAGCCCCTGATCGAGGTCGGCGAAGTTGCGCGCGCCGAAGCCGACGGTCGCGGCGGCGAACTCGCCGTTCGCGTACGGCAGCGCCAGCGCGTTGCCCCATTCGAACGCGATCGGGACCGGCGCCTCGGGCGCCTTCGCCCGCGCGCGCGTGAGCATCTCCTCCGAGAAGTCCGACGCGACGACCTCCCCGCCGGGCGCCACGCGGCGAGCCAGCTCGAGCGCGAGGTCGCCCGTACCGGTGGCGACGTCGAGCACGCGATCGCCAGGTCCCACCGCCGCCAGGTCGACCGCCCTGCGCCGCCACGCGTGGTGCAGCCCGGCCGTCATGACCGAGTTCATGACGTCGTAGAAGCCCGCGATGCGATCGAACATCGCCTGCACCTGGGGCTCTTCCAGAGTGCCCGGCTCGGCCGCGCGGCCGTGTGGGACGTCGTCGGCAGGTCGCCGGTCCCGGCGACCGGACGACGAAATCCTCATTTCAGCTGGGCGAGGAACTCGACCACGGCTTCGAACTTCTCGGGCGGCAGCTCGCGGAAGGACGGCATCGGCGCCGACGGCTCGATGAGCGTGCGCTCGATCGCCTGACGCGGCAGGCGATCGCCGATCTGCGTGAGGTCGGGGCCGGGCCCGGTGTTGCCGTTGTGCTCGATCTTGTGGCAGGCCAGGCAGCCGGACTGGGCGACGACCTGCTTGCCCGCCTCGAACTTCTCCAGCTGCTCGCCGCCGGCGACCTGGATGCGCGCCGGCGTCTCCAGGTCGATCATGTTCGGCGAACCCGCGATCGCGCCCTCGTAGGTGAGGAAGGCCATCGCGGCGATCGTGAAGAACGCGGCGGCCATGGCGACCGGGCGCCGCTCGGGGCGCCGCTCGGGGCTGCGGTCATAGAACGGCAGCAGGAACAGCATGATCATCGCGATCGTCGGCACGCCGATCGCGGCGAGCGGCACGAGCGACGGCGGCTTGATGATCCGCAGGACCTCGAAGAGGAAGTAGAAGTACCACTCCGGGCGCGGCGTGTACGTCGTCGTCGTCGGATCGACCTTCGGCCCGAGCTCGGCGCCCAACACGATGGTCATGGCGATGATCGAGATCATCACGACAACCGCCATCACGGCGTCCTTGGCGACCGCGTAGGGGAAAAACGGCTTGCCCTGCGACTTCAGGATCGCGTACTCGCGGAGATACGCCTCCTTCTCACGGGAGTTCACGGCCGGACCACGCTCCTACGCCTGGTCCTGGCGCAGATCGGGATCCATGTCGGCCTTCAGCCACGGCGGCGCGGTCGTTCCCTGGCGGGCGACGAGATATAGGTGCGCGCCGATGAGCGCCGCGATCGCACCGGGCAGGATGAGCATGTGGATCGAGTAGAAGCGCGGCAGCGTGGTGGCCCCGAACTCGGGGCCGGCTCTCAAGAAGTCCGCCAGGTAGGGCCCGATGAGCGGGCCGGTGCCCTGGATGGCGACGCCCACGACCGTCGCCCAGTACGAGCGCTGGTCGAAGGGCAGCAGGTAGCCGCTGAACGACATGAGCAGCGTCAGGACGAGCAGCACGACGCCGATGATCCAGTTCATCTCGCGCGGGTACTTGTAGGCGCCGAAGAAGAACGTGCGGCCCATGTGCAAGAAGATGAGGATGACCATGACGGTCGAGCCCCACTTGTGCATGCCGCGCACGAACTCGCCGAGGAAGACCTCGTTGGTCAGGTGGCGCACCGACTCGTATGCCCGGTTCGGGTTCGGGTCGTAGTACATCGCGAGGAAGACGCCGGTCACCGCCTGCGACAGGAACGCGAACATCGTCGCCGAGCCCAGCGTGTAGAACCAGTTCGTCCCGCGCGGGACCTTGCGGAACATGAGCCAGCGCGCGCCGCCCGACAGCGCCGTGCGCTCGTCGACCCAGTCGACGGCGGAGACTCCGACCTCCTTGAGCTTGCCGCCCTCCTCCGGGCGCGCGCCGTTGTCCTCGCTGGGCCCCTTCGGGCGCGGGCGAAGAGCGCTCGGCGGTGCTGGAAGCTTGAGCTTCGCCATCGGGTCAGTTCTCCGGCAGCTTGCGCGCCGTCGGTCGCGACGGGTACATGTACTGCCCGATCCCATCGACCGGCTGACCGGGCTCGCGCGGGGACAGGCGGTCCCCCTCCGAGTTCCGGCTGAAGCGCGGGCCGATCTCGACGAGCCCCTCGCGCTCGCGCGTGTAGAAGCGATCGAGCGGGCGGACCGGCGGGCCACCGGTGACCCTGCCCTCCTTGTCGTACACGCCGCCGTGACACGGGCAGATGAAGCGCTCGGACGCCGGCACGTAGCGGACGGGGCAGCCGAGGTGCATGCAGCGTGTCGAGATCGCGATGTGCCCGTTGTACTCGTCGCGCTCTTCCTGATCGATCTGCGGGTTGAACCGGCGCACGTACACGGTCGACTTGCCGACCTCGCCGATCCCCGTCGTGACGTTGATGATCTTCGGCACGTACTGGTCAGCGGAGAAGTCCTCGGGCGGCCCGACGGGCTGCCAGTGCTCCTCGGTCTTCTCGAGCACCGGACCGAGCGCGACGCCGACCGAGGGCACGACGAACGCGGCCGCGGCGATCGCCCCGGCGCCGTGAACGGTGCCGGTCATGAAGCGCCGGCGAGTCACCGTCTCGCCCTCGAACGCGCCCGGGATCTGCGCTCCGGCGGTCGTCTTGGGCTTCTTGTCCTTGGGCTTCTCAGGCACGGGGCATGGGAATCTACCGACCGGCGAGCGGCGGCGGTCTCGCGCGAAGAGCGCGCACGCGTCAGGTGGCTGGTGAGTTGTGCCGTGCGTTGCAACTGGCTTGTGCGCGATTGCACAAGCGCTACTCGCCAGCGGCTTGCCGCCCCCACCCGATCGCGGACGCGCCCGCCTGCCACGCGGCGTCGGCGAGCCCGGAGTCGCCCTCGGCGTGCGCCTGCGCGGACAGCGCGATGATGTCCGCCAGCTCGGCGATCGCCACGAGGTCCCCGGCGGCGGCGAGGCGCGCCAGGCCGAGCGCAAAGAGGCGGTCGCCCGCCAGCAGCCCGAGGTCGGGATCCTCGATTCGCAGCGCGCGCGGCCGGCCGTAGTGCAGCTCGTACCCCTCTCGCACGGCCGCCACGGCGAGCGCGACCTCGTCGCGATGGTCTTCCACCCGCGGCCCCGACGCAGCGTGTGCCGCGTGATCGATGCCGCCGTCGCCCGGGAGCGGCACGTCGTTGACGGTCGGCGCGAGCGCGCCGCCCGCCTCGCGCATCACGGTCCGCAGCCGCTCGAGCCCCGCGGTCATCGCGCGAGCTCCTCGAACGCCGCGGTCGCCGCGGCGGCCGTGCGCGCGATGTCCTCGGACGTGTGGGCCAGCGACGGAAACCAGGCCTCGAACTGCGACGGTGGCGCGTAGATCCCGCGCGCGAGCAGGCCGCGGCACCACGTGGCGTGCGCCTCGAGGTCGCACGCCCGCGCGCCGGCGTAGTCGGTCACCGGCCGCGCGCTGAAGAAGACGGTCAACAGACCGGTCAGTGACACGACCTGGACGTCGCCGTACCCGGCCGTGGCCGCCGCCCGCTCGAGCCCCTCGGCCAGCGCCGCGGTCGTCGCGGCGAGCCGTGCGTACGTCTGCTCGCCGTCGAGCAGCCTGAGCGTCGCGAGCCCGGCGGCAACCGCAAGCGGGTTGCCCGAGAGCGTGCCCGCCTGGTAGACGTCGCCGGCCGGCGCGATGCGCTCCATAAGGTCGCGCGAGCCGCCGTAGGCGGCCGCCGGCACGCCGCCTCCGATGACCTTGCCCATGATCGTCAGGTCGGGGATGACGCCGGTGAGCGCCTGGGCGCCGCCCGGGCCGACGCGAAAGCCCGAGATGACCTCGTCGAAGACGAGCAGCGCGCCGGTCGCGTCCGCGCGCTCGCGCAGCAGCTCGAGGAAGCCCTCGGCCGCCGGGACGAGGCCCATGTTCGCCGGAATCGGCTCGGCGAGGATCGCCGCGAGCTCGTAACGCCCCGTCGCCTCGGCGACCGCGTCGGGGTCGTTCCACGGGACGATGATCGTGTCCGCCGCCGCGGACTCGGGCACGCCCGGGCTGGCGGGTATGCCCTGCGTCGCCAGCCCGCTGCCCGCGTCGGCGAGCAGGCCGTCGACGTGCCCGTGGTAGGCGCCGGCGAACTTCAGGATCTTCGTCCGTCCCGTCGCCGCGCGGGCCAGCCGGATCGCGCTCATCACCGCCTCGGTGCCCGACGACGTCATGCGCAGCATCTGCACGCCGGGCACCCGCCGCGTGACCTCCTCGGCCAGGTCGACCTCGGCCGCGGTCGGCGCGCCGAAGCTCGTCCCGCGCTGGGCGGCGTCGGTGACCGCGGCGACGATCTGCGGGTGGGCGTGGCCGTGGATGAGCGGCCCCCACGAGCAGACCCAGTCGATGTAGTGGTTGCCGTCGAGGTCGACGACCTCGGCGCCCTCGCCGCGCTCGATGAACAGCGGATCGCGCCCGATCGCACGCATCGCGCGCACCGGCGAGTTGACGCCTCCCGGCAGGTAGGTCAGCGCCCGTTCGTAGAGCTCCGTGGAGCGAGCGTCGCGCAGGGAGATCGTCATAGGCGCCGCCGGCGGCCTAGGCGGCGTACTCGCGCTCCCACTGCTTGAATTCGTCGGTGAAGTACAGGAGGCGGATCTTCTTGAACTCCGTCGAGGAGTAGAGCGTCGCGCGCTCGGTGATGTCGAACTCGCCGGCGATCGCGTCGAGGATCGCGTCGCACTCCTCCTTCGACCGGCCGTGGGCCATCGTGAAGATCGAGTACGGCCAGTCCTCGTACGTGGGGCGCTGGTAGCAGTGCGAGATGCCGCGGAACGCGGCCATCCGCGGACCGAGCTGCGCGATCTGCTCGTCGGGCACCTCCCAGACGCCCATCCCGTTCGCGGAGAAGCCGGCACGCCGGTGAAAGAGGATCGCCGCGACGCGCCGCAGGATCCCGCGCTCCTGCATCCCGGCCAGATGCGCGAGCAGCTCGTGCTGCGTGATCCCGAGCTTCACGGCCGCGGGCGCGTAGGGCTCGGGCACGACGGGCATGTCGCCCTGGGTCGCGCGGATGACGTCCTTGTCGAACTCGTCGTAGGCGACGCCCTCGAGCGTCACCGGCTCCTTGGACTCGCCCTCGGAGGCGAGCGACTGCGTGTCGCCTTCCATCTCGAGGTCCATGCGGATCTTGAACAGCTTGAGCGTCGGCAGCTGGCGGATCGACTCGGCGCCGGTCAGCTCCCGCAGGACGTCGAGCGTTCCCTGCAGACCGAGCCCCGAGTCGCCCTCGACCGCCAGCGTGAACCACATGTTGAAGTCGTGGTTGCGCAGGTAGTTGTGGCTCACGCCCGGATGCGAGTTGATGATCTTCGCCGCGCGCCAGGGGTGCTCGGGGTCGACCTTCGCGGCGACGAGCATCGAGCCGTACCCGAGGGCGCGGGTGTCGAAGATCGGCGTGACCTGGCGGATGATGCGCTCGTCGAGCAGCCGCTGGACGCGCGCCAGCACCTCGTCCTCGGTGAGCTTCGCCTCGGCCGCGACGGCGGCGAAGGGGCGCGCCGCGAGCGGGAACGAGCCCTGCATGAGGTTCAGCACGCGGCGGTCGACGTCGTCGAGCGGGACGGCGGCGCCGTCCTTGCGAGAGCGAACTTTGGGGTTTCGCCCTCCGGTCGACGTTACGAAAGCCATTGAGCAGCGTCCTTCGCGTGGTAGGTGAAGATGATGTCCGCGCCGGCACGGCGGATGGACGTCAACAGCTCCAGCACCGCGGCGCGCTCATCGAGCGCGCCAGCGGCGGCGGCGGCCTTCACCATCGCATACTCGCCGCTGACGTTGTACGCGGCGACCGGCAGGTTCGTCGCGTCCTTCACCCGGCGGATGACGTCCAGATAGGCGAGCGCGGGCTTGACCATGACGACGTCGGCGCCCTCCTGCACGTCGAGCAGCGCCTCGCGCAGCGCCTCGTCGCCGTTGGCGGGGTCCATCTGGTAGGCGCGCCGGTCACCGAACGCGGGCGTCGATTCGGCGGCCTCGCGGAACGGCCCGTAGAACGCCGAGGCGAACTTCGCGCTGTAGGCGACGATCGGCACGTCGCCGAAGCCCTCGTCGTCGAGCGCCGCGCGGATCGCGCCGACGCGCCCGTCCATCATGTCGCTGGGAGCGACGACATCGGCGCCGGCGCGCGCGTGCGAGACCGCCGTGCGAGCGAGCAGCTCGACGCTCGAGTCGTTGTCGACGCTGCCGTCCGCGCGCAGCAGCCCGCAGTGCCCGTGGTCGGTGTACTCGCACAGGCACACGTCGGTCATGACGAGCAGGTCGGGGTGGGCCTCCTTGATCGCGCGGGTCGCCAGCTGGACGACGCCCTCGTCGTCGTATGCGCCGGTGCCCTCGGCGTCCTTGTGCTCGGGGATGCCGAAGAGCAGCACCGCCGGCAGCCCGAGCGCGTGCGCGTCGCCGGCCTCCTGCACCGCGGCTGAGATCGAGAGGCGCTCGACACCCGGCATCGAGGCGATCGGCTTGCGCCCGCTCCCACCACCCGGAGCCGACTCGACGAACAGCGGCAGCACGAGGTCGTCGGCGTGCAGGCGCGTCTCGCGCACGAGGTCGCGCAGGACCGGCGTGGCGCGCAGCCGCCGCAGGCGGGTCGCGGGAAAGGGCATCGCGAACAAGGGTACCTGCGCCCGAGCCCGGCTCCGGGCGCTCATGTGCGAGCCCGCACGCTTAAAAAGCTACGCCCCGCGAACCGGCGCGCGAGGGGGGAGGTGGCCGGTCCGGCGGGGCGCAACTTCGGGAGGAGACGACGCCGAGAATGATGACGGCTTCGATCCAGATGTCCAAGACGCATTTCGGCAGACATTTATAAGCTGTGCGCATGGAACTGCGTCAGCTGCGCTATCTCGTCGCGGTCGCGGACGAGCGTCACTTCACGCGCGCCGCCGCGCGCGAGCACGTCGCTCAGCCCGCGCTCTCGCAGCAGATCCGCCGCCTCGAGGACGAGCTCGGGCTCCCGCTCGTGCAGCGCACGACGCGCCGGGTGGCGCTGACCGAGGCCGGGGAGGTGCTCGTCGCGCGCGCCCGGCGCGCGCTTGCAGAGCTGGACTCGGCCCGCGCGGAGCTCGACAACCTCTCCGGCGTCCAGGCGGGCCATCTCTCGATCGGCGCGCTGCACACGATGGGGCCGGTCGACCTGTCGCTCCTGCTCGCGTCGTTTCACGAGCGCCATCCGGGCGTCGAGCTCACCGTGCGTGAGCAGTCAAGCGAGGAGCTCGCGGCGATGTTGCGTGACGACGAGGTGGACCTCGCCTTCCTGTCGGTCACCGAACGCATCCAGAGCCGCGGCCTGACGCTTCAGCGGCTCGTCAGCGAGGAGCTCGTCGCGGTGCTGCCGCCGGCGCACCGCCTCGCCCGGCGCGAGAGCGTCCGTTTCGCCGAGCTCGCCCATGAGCCGTTCGTCAGCTTCCGCGAGGGCGCGCGCCTGCGCGAGCTGCTCGTGTCCGCCGCCGCCGAGCAGGCCTTCGAGCCGCGGGTCGCGTTCGAGTCCAACGAGAGTCGCAGCATCCGCAGCCTCGTCTCGCGCGGCCTGGGGGTCGCGATCCTGCCGCGCTCGGACGCCGAAGGGCCGGGGGCGCCGGTGGCCGTCGCGGCGCTCGTCGAGCCGGCGCTGACGCGCGACGTGACGCTCGCCTCGCGCGCGCGGCGCCGTCACTCGCCGGCGGCCGAGGCGTTCATGAGCCTCACGCGCGGGATGTTCAAGGTCGAGTGAGCCCGGAACAGCTGTCAGCCGCGGACCTCCTGCGTCAGTCTTCGGGCTTCCCGTCGGGACGGACGAAATTGAAGCGGTTCTCGGGCATCGCGTTCTTCGGTAGTCCTGTGCCGCGTCGATAGCCGGCGATGCCGGGCAGCCTGGGGTCTCTGCTCGCAGCGGATTCGCGCTCCGGCGGCGCGGGGATCTCCGGCTGCGTACCGCGTTTCTTCCACCAGCCCATCTGCGTTGACTCCTCTCCGTCTCGTCTCTGTGCGCAGGACCGTACCGCGCCCAAGCGCTCACGTTCACGCAGCGCGCGGCGGGCGGCGCGCCGCGCCGCTCTCGCGTGACCCCGTTGCTCCCTCAGGTCGGCTTGATCTGAGCGGGCACGACGACCGACACCACGCCGCTGGAATCCCAGCGGACGCCGATGCTGCCCATCGGCCCGATCTCCGCGACGACGCCGACAGCGCCGTCGTTGAGGCGCCTGACGCGGTCCCCGACGGAAAACCCTGAATTCGGCATGACGGGATTGTGCCAGGACGACGGGGCCCGGTTCCACTTCGAGCTCTAGCCCTCCGGATCCGGCTGGCTGCTCGGCACCGGGGCGGGGCGGGCGGTGTCCGGCGGGGATCGCGTTTCTGTGACCGGCGGCGGCGGCGGTGGGCCCCGCGTGGCGACCACGAACGAGCTCCCGGTCCCCCACGGCTCGAAGATGAGATGGCGGCGCAGGTAGATGACCGTCTCGCGGACCACCGCGGCGATGGGCAGCGCGACGAGTGCCCCGACGAAGCCGTAGATCTCTCCGCCGAGCAGCAGGGCGAGGATGACGAGGAGCGGGTTGAGCCGCAGGGCATGACCGAACACGTTCGGGGCAACGACGTGGCCCTCGAGCTGCTGGAGCGCGACGAAGAGCAGCGCGACCCAGACCGCCGTGAGCGGGTCCTGCACGAGCGCGACGAGCACGGGCGGCGTGGCGCCGAGCACCGGCCCGACGTAGGGGACGAGCTCCATGAGCCCGAAAAACGCGCCGAAGGCCAGCGCGTACGTTCGCCCCTCGGGGAAGATCCCGATCGTTCCGAAGACCCACAGGGCAAGGCCGGCGCTCGTGCCCATGATGAGGCTGAACAGCAGTTGTCCGCGGACGTAGTTGAAGACCGCGCTCTGCACGCGCGTCGGATAGTCGTCCTCCGGCGTCCCGTCGCCGGGCGGCATGATCGAGCGCACGAGATCGCCGATCCTGGGCCCGTAGATGAGCATGTAGATCGACAGGACGACGACGAGGATCATGTAGAAGGACAGCTCGACGAGCCGGCGCAGCAGGTCGCCGGTGAACGAGACGATCTCGCCGGAGCCCTGGACGAGGTTGTCCTGCAGCGAGGCGAGCGCGCTGTCGCTCTCGCCCTTGATCTGGATGTCGACGCCGTTGTCGTCGAAGAACGCCTGGAGGTCGTCGAGCGTCGAGTCGGCGTCGTCGATCAGCCCCGGGACGTCGTTGGCGAACGACGTCGCCTGGTCTGACACCGGCCCGGCGGCGAGGAACCCGAGCACCGGGAGGAGCGTGAAGAACGCGGCGTAGACCGTGATGACGGCGAGCGTGCGCGGCATCCGCGTGCGCTGCACGAAGCCGACGAGCGGGTTGAGGATCAGCGCGATGACCGCTGCGACGATGAACAGCAGCAGGACGGTATGGGCGGCGTGCGCGAGCGCGTAGAGCCCGAGCACCGCCAGCGGCAGCATGACGAGCTGCACCCACCGCGGCACGACGACCGGGGCACCGCGGACCGCGGGCGGGGGCGCCGCCGCACCCGGCGACGGCGGCTCGCTGCGCGGGGTGTCGGCCTCGTCAGCCATCCCCCGTCAGAGTATGGGCCGTGCCAGCGGCACCCGCGACCATCCTGTTCATCGGCGACATCGTCGGATCGATCGGCAAGCGCACGCTGCTGGCGCTGCTGCCGGAGCTGCGCGAGCGCCACGAGCCGACGTTCGTCGTCGTCAACGGCGAGAACGCCGCGGGCGGCCTCGGCATCACGCCCAAGATCGCCGACGAGCTGTTCGCCGCCGGCACCGACGTCATCACGCTCGGCAACCACGCGTACCACCGCAAGGAGATCTTCCGCTACCTCGACGACCGCGACGAGATCCTGCGCCCCTACAACTACCTGCGCAACCAGCCCGGCCACGGGGTCTGCGTGGTCGAGCGCGACGGCATGCGGCTCGGCGTCGTGAACCTCTCGGGCAACGTGTTCCTGCGCGCGGGCAAGCCCGCGTTCACCGAGGTCGACGCGGCACTCGGCGAGCTGAATGGGCGCGTCGACCACGTGCTCGTCGACTTCCACGCCGAGGCGACGAGCGAAAAGGTCGCGCTCGGCTGGCACCTCGACGGCCGCGTGAGCGCCGTCGTCGGCACGCACACGCACGTGCCGACCGCCGACGCGCGCGTGCTTCCCGGCGGGACGGCCTACATCTCCGACGTCGGCATGACCGGCCCGCGCGGCGGCGTCATCGGCGTGCGCAAGGAGCAGGCGATCCGCGGCTTCGTCACGCACATGTCCGAGCGCTTCGAGACGTCCGACGAGGATCCGTGGCTCATGGGCGTGCTCGTGCGCTGCTCGGAGCCGATGCGGGCCGACGCGATCGAGCCAGTGATGCTGCCAGCAGCATGAGTGCCGCGAGCAGCAGCGCGTTGCGCGCGGCGACGATACGGATGACGTCGCCCTGCTCGTTGATGAGATCGAAGTAGCGGCTGGGGAACTCGACGTGGGTCAGGACGATCGCGCCGAGCGTCAGCAGCGCGACGGCGCGCTCGCCGTAGACCCAGGCGAGCGCCGCGAACGGCGCGAGCCAGATCACGTACTGGGGCGAGAACACCTTCCCGAACGTCACGAACGCGAGCAGCGCCGCGAAACCGCACAGGACGAGGTGGCGCGCGTCCGGGCGCTGCGCCGCGAGCGCGATGATCGCGCCGAGGGCGAGCACGAGCGCGGCGGCGAACAACCGCTCGACGAGCTCCGCGTGGCCGCCGTCCAGGCCGTTTGACTTGAAGCCGTCCGGGCGCAGGTTCGTCCCGGTGACGTCCGAGCCGCCGAGCGCGAAGAGGACAGTCGCGGGGGTGGACTCGATCTGCACCGGGCGGTCGAGGTGAAACTCGAACGAGTCGACGTAGCCTGCGCCCGCCAGCGGCAGCGAGATCGCCACGACGACCGCCGCGAAGATCGCCGCCCCGCGCAGCGCCGCCCGTCGCTCGCCGCGGCCGAGCAGCCACACCACCGCGGCGGCCGCGAGGAGCGCGGGGAAGAGCTTCGTCATCGTGCCGACCGCGAGCAGGACGAAGCCGAGGTCGCGCCGGTCGCGCGCCAGCGCGAGCAGTCCCGCGAGCGCGATCGCGACCGGCAGCGGATCGAAATGCGTGCGCAGCGACGCGCCGATGACGATCGGGGTGAGCGCGAGCAGCCAGGCGACCGTCAGACGCTCCCGCCGGTCGCCGGCGAGCTGCGCCGCGAGCCACTGGCCGGCCAGCCCGCCGCCCGCCATCAGCACCGCGAAGCTCACGGCGTAGGTCGCCTCGTCGCGGCCCGGCAGGCCCGCGAGCCAGATCGGCAGCGCCGCGAGCGGCGGGTACTCGAACCCGAAGTCGCGGTAGGGCAGCCGGCCGTCGGCGAGCAGGTCGGCGTACGTGCGGTAGACGAACAGGTCGTTGACCGTCGTGTCCGAGAACGGACCGATCGTCGTCGCCAGCGCCCACAGCACGGCGAGCGCCGCCGCGGGCGCGATGCTCGACAGGCGCGGTCTCATGCCTTGGCCGGCTCGCCCCAGCGGCCCACCAGCGCGAGCATGACGAGCGGGAAGAACCACGGGATGTAGAGGTAGAACCAGTGCGTCACGCCGATCTGCAGCGCGATGAGGATCGCGGCGCTCAGGGCGGCGAGCCCGACGAGGTCGCGCCGGCGCGGCACGAACGCCAGCGCCAGTGCGAGCAGCACCGCCGCCGCCTGGACCGCGCGCTGCGCGACGTCGAGCCACCCCACGTCGGGGTCATACAGCCCCCAGACCGAGAACGGCGAACCGCGCTGCGCCTGGAAGCCGATCGTCGCATCCCAGAAGTCGCGTAGGTCGTTGTGCGCCAGCACGGGGACGAACGCGAGCGTCGCGGCGATGACGAAGCCGGCGGCGAAGCGCGCGATCGTGCGCGCACTCGGGCGCGGGTACGTCGCGAGCAGCGGCGCCAGCGCCAGCGGCGCGAACTTCGTCAGCCCGGCGAGCGCGACGAAGGCGCCGCGCGCGGGCGCACTGCCCGCCGCCCACACCGCCGCGAGCACGAGCACGACGACGAGCGCGTCGTTGGCGTTCGTCATGAGGACGTAGAGCGTGAACGGAAACGAGACCCACGCGTACGCGAGCACGACGCCGAGCGTCGGGCCGCGCACGCGCCGCCCGAGGAGGAAGCACAGCAGGCCCGCGAGCAGGTCGAACGTGATGGCCGCGGCGTGCGCGGCCGGCAGCTCGTCCCACGTGCCGCTCCATGTCAGCGCCTGCTCGAACGGCACGTAGGCGATGTACGCCACCGGTCCGTACGTGTCGCCGTAGGCGTTGTCGTCCGGAAACGCGCCGTAGAGCTGGCGGCCGTCGACGAAGCGGTCGGCGCCGATGACGCCCGCATAGCCGACGTCGATGACGTTGGACTTCGTGACGTTCAGCGCGACGCGAAAGCCCACGAGGAAGATGACGGCGACCGCCAGCCAGCTCACGGGCACGAGCAGGCGCAGCGGTTGGCGCTGCTGCTGGGCGCCGTCGCTGCGCCGCAGCCCGATCCACAGCATCCGCCCGAGCAGGTAGAGCAGCAGCGGGTAGACGAGCGGCACCGACCGGTCGATCTGCGCGTCGTTGAAGAACGCCAGCGACACCGAGAAGGCGCTCAGAACGAGCAGGTCGAGGTGGAGCACTCGCAGCGGCCGGCGCGGATCGACGAACGGCAGCACGAACAGCAGCGCGAGCGGTATCCAGACCCACGGCGCGTTGACGATCCGGCCGAACGCTCCGGGGTAGCCGCGCGCCATCGTCCACGGGACCTGGTAGTCCGTCCACGCCTCGAGCACGCGCCCGCTGCGGTCGTCGATGAGGACCTGCGCGATCTCCTTGCGCGGCTTGCCCGGAGGCACCTTGGCGAAGTACGACACGTGCCACCGATCCGCGCCCTTGAGATAGACCTCGCGCGTGGACCCGGGGTACTCGCGGCGCGCTTCGCGCACCTTCTCGATTGCGTCCGCGATGCGGCCGGCCTGCTTCGCGGTCAGCCGGCGCCCCGGCGGCGCGACGTCCTGGCGCTCGGGCGTCGTGAGCTTGTCGGGTGACGATGGCACCGTCGGCAGGGCCGGTCGCAGCCCAGGCGCGCTGCCGGGCCTGCGGTCCTGCGCCGCGGCCGGCGCGACCGCGAGGAGAAGGCCGATGAGCAGCGCGGCGCCCGCCGCGCGCCGTGTCACGTCCGGAAGCTCCAGAGCTTGTTGCCGATGAAGTTCAGCGGCGTGGCGGCCGCAATCGCGATGGCCTGCGCCGGAACCTTGGCCACGTCTACGCCCTCGACGAGGGCGTAGAGGACGATGAGGTTGAAGCCGAGCGCGATGAGCGAGACGGCGACGAAGCGGGCGGCCTGGAAGCCGGCATGGCCGTCGCGCGCGCGGAACGTCCAGCGCCGGTTCCAGAAGAAGTTGTTCGCCAGCGCGACACAGAAGGCGCCCATGGCGGCGACCTTGTAGTCGACCTCGGCGGCGTGCACGAGCACGCTGTAGACGGCGAGGTTGATGATGTAGCCGCTCGCGCCGACCGCGCCGAAGCGCATGAGCGCAAACCAGTTGCCGGGCTTGCGCAGCCCCGCCCGCAGGCGTCTGTGCGTCGACCGCGGCGGTGCGATCTCGAGCTCGGCGTCGGGGTGCGCGGCGACGGCCTCGTCGGTCATGAGCCCAGAGGCTACCCGGCGTCGAAGTGCGCCCGGACCATGGGCGCGATGTCCGCGATCGACCACGCGCCGCCGCTGAGCTCGGGCGGCGGGGTCACGCCGGAGAACAGCAGCGCGCCGAGCGAATCGAGCCGGTGCAGCGACCCGTGGCTGCCGCCACGCACGTGCGCGCGCCCGCCCCAGTCGGGGAACTCGTAGTTCGGCTCGGCCGACAGCAGCACGTCGCCTGACGTCGGGCAGCTCAGCGCCGCCCACACGCGAGCGGGCGCGTCGGGGTAGTGGTCGCAGCGCAGGGTGCCGTCCTCGATCTCCGCGCGCAGCGTGTCGAGCACGCCCTCCACGTGCCAGCGTCGCCCACGGACGTCGGCGACGTCGCCGCCCGGCGAGAAGCGCAGCTCCCCGCGCTCGCCGGCGACGACAGCCTGCGTCCCCGGCTCGCCGCCCGCCCACGACATGACGAGATCGACGCCCTCGATCTCGCGCGCGGTCGCGATGAGCACCGGCAGCGCGCTCGCGCGCGTCTCCGCCATGGCGTAGATCATGGCCGAGCGCTGCGCGGGGCACAGCGCGATCTCGGCCTGGCGCGCGCGCGCCGCGTTGGGCTGCACGATCTTCCAGTCCGAGAACGGGCCGGTGAAGTCGATGACGCGCTCGACCGGCGAGTGCGAATGATCGGCCACGACGACCATGGCGTGCTCGTCGAGGAACCGTTCGGGCCCTCCGCCGGCCTCCATGACACGCCACAGCTCGGCGTCGGCCCGCGCGATCGAGTCGATCTGGGAGTGCGGGCCGTACTTGTGCGAGTGCGCGTCGTTGTCGGGCAGCGACAGCAGCATGAAGTCGAAGAGGTCGTGCTCGACGAGGTAGGCCCCGACGCAGCCCGCGTGCTGGTCGCGCAGGCCGGGCAGGCCCATCCGCGACCAGCAGCCGGTCTTGCGGCTCGCGAAGATGTCGGCGTAGAAGAGCTCGCGCGGTCCGAGCACGGAGCGCTTGAACAGCGACGACGCGGCGCGCGTGAGCGCGAAGTCCTTCGAGATCTCGTGCGGGTGGCGACCGCGGAACATGAGGTACGTCGTCCCGGCGGTGCGCACGTCGGCGTCGTCGAGCGTCTCGAAGACGGTCTCGAGATCGGGGTTCAGGTGCGACGCGTTCATGTTGAAGATCGTGTCGACGAGCTGGCGGTTGAGCCCGAACTTGCGCGACGCCGCCAGCGACGAGCCGTACTCGACGTAGCGCGCCTCGGCGCGCGAGTACCAGTTCATCGAGGGGATGTGGTGCTCGTCCTGCAGGGCGCCGGTCGCGATCGTCGCGGCGCACACCGGCGTGACCGACGGGAACGCCGCGCAGCACTCGCTGACGTACGTGCCGCGGTCGCGGATCGCCGCGAGGGCAGGCGCGCTGCCCGAGCTCATCGCGCGCTCGAGCATCGACGGCTTGAGCCCGTCGATGACGGTCAGGACGAGCTTCGGCGTCACCGGAGGATGCGCAGGCCGGCGTACTTCTCGCCCTCGCGGCGCCGGCTGCCGCGCAGCAGGAAGGCAAAGAAGCCGAGCGCGACGAGGGAGATCGGCGCGACGACGACCGCCAGGGCGGCCAGCAGCAGCGCCGTGCCCTCCGCGTAGATCGAGAGCGCGTCGCGCGCGGCGGGATCGAGGCGGGCGCGCGTGCGTGCGAGCAGCGAGCGCGTGGCCGCCCCGGCCAGCGC
>JBOGYT010000074.1:0-6576 GCA_050696955.1 Solirubrobacteraceae bacterium
GTCGCCTCGGGCAAGGTCCGCGACATGTACGACCTGGGCGACCGTCTGCTGATGGTCGCCAGCGACCGGATCTCGACGTACGACGTCGTGCATCCGACCCCGATTCCCGACAAGGGCAAGGTCCTCACCGGCCTGTCGGTGTTCTGGTTCGAGCAGAGCGCCGGCATCGTGCCCAACCACCTCGTGTCGCTCGCCGACGGCGTGCCGGACGACGCGCGCGGGCGCGCCCTCGTCGTCCAGAAGCTCGAGATGCTGCCCGTCGAGTGCGTCGTGCGCGGGTACATCACGGGCTCGGGCTGGAAGGACTACCTGGCGACCGGCTCGGTCGCGGGAATCGAGCTGCCCGCGGGCCTGCGTGAGTCCGAGCAGCTGCCCGAGCCGATCTTCACCCCGTCCACGAAGGCCGACGTCGGCCACGACGAGACGATCGACTTCGACCGCGCCGCCGAGGTCATCGGCAACCGCGGCGTGATGGAGGAGCTGCGCGACCTGTCGCTCGCGCTGTACTCGTTCGCTGCCGACCACGCCCGCCGGCGCGGCGTCATCCTCGCCGACACGAAGTTCGAGTTCGGCCGCGACGCGAACGGGAAGCTCATCGTCGCCGACGAGGTCCTCACGCCCGACTCCTCGCGCTTCTGGCCGGCCGACGCGTACGAGGTCGGTCGCGGGCAGCCGAGCTTCGACAAGCAGTACGTGCGCGACTGGGCGGCCGGCACCGGCTGGGACAAGACGCCGCCGGCGCCGGCGATCCCCGCCGACGTCGTCGAGGGCACCGGCGCGCGCTACCGCGAGGCGTACGAGCTCATCACCGGCACGCCGTTTGACGAATGGCTGCAACGGACGGCGCCGTAGTGCGCGCGCGCGTACTCGTACGTCCGAAGGAGGGCATCCTCGACCCGCAGGGCGTCGCCGTCGAGCGCGCGCTGCCGGCGCTCGGCTTCGATGGCGTCGCCAACGTCCACGTCGGGCGCCTCATCGAGCTCGACGTCGAGGACCCCTCGCAGCTTCCGGAGATGTGCCGGAAGCTGCTCGCGAACCCGCTGATCGAGGACTACGAGATCCTCGATGAGTCCTGATCCCGGAGGGCGCCTGACGTGAGGTTCGGCGTCATCCGCTTCCCCGGCTCGTGCGACGAGGTCGACGCAGTGCTCGCGTGCGAGCGCGTGCCGGGCGCCGAGGCGCAGCTCTTGTGGCACGGCGACCGCGACCTGCACGGCGTCGACGCGATCGTCGTGCCGGGCGGCTTCTCCTACGGCGACTACCTGCGCGCGGGCGCGATCGCCCGCTTCTCGCCGGTCATGGAGTCCGTCGCCGAGTTCTCACGCGAGGGCGGGCTCGTGCTCGGGATCTGCAACGGCTTCCAGGTCCTGTGCGAGGCCGGGCTGCTACCCGGGGCGCTGCTGCCGAACGTCGAGCTGCGCTTCCGCTGTCGCCAGGTCGATCTCGAGGTCCTGCAGGCCGGGGGGCCATTCACCGCCGACTGCGAGCCCGGCGAGCTGCTCTCGATCCCGGTGAAGCACACGACCGGCCGCTACTACGCGCCACCCGACGTACTGGAGTCCCTCGACGCACACGGGCAGATCGTCCTGAAGTACGCCGAGGGGCACAACCCCAACGGCTCGCTGGACGACATCGCCGGCGTCCGCAACGAGGCCGGCAACGTCTTCGGGCTCATGCCCCATCCCGAGCATGCGGTCGACGAGCTGACCGGCTCGACCGACGGCCGCGCGATCTTCACCTCGATGGCCCATGCCTACGCTTGAGAAGGCCCGCGCGCTCGGCCTGACCGAGTCCGAGTACGAGCTCATCTGCGAAAGGCTCGAGCGCGACCCCAACGAGGTCGAGCTGGCGGTCTTCTCGCTGCTGTGGAGCGAGCACTGCGCCTACAAGCACTACAAGAAGCTGCTGCGCGAGCTGCCGACGTCGGGTGAGCGGCTGGCGCTCGGGCCCGGCGAGAACGCGGGCGCGGTCACGGTCGGCGACGGGCTCGTCGTCGCCTTCAAGGTCGAGTCCCACAACCACCCGTCAGCGGTCGAGCCGTTCCAGGGCGCCGCGACCGGCGTCGGCGGCATCCTGCGCGACATCTTCGCGATCGGCGCGCGGCCGATCGCGGTGCTCGACTCGCTGCGCTTCGGCGAGCCGTCGAGCTCCGCGCGCTCCCGCTACCTGCTCGATCACGCGGTTGGCGGGATCGGTCACTACGGCAACTCGATCGGTGTGCCGACCGTCGGCGGCGAGCTCTACTTCGAGGAGCCCTACGAGCAGAACTGCCTCGTCAACGCGATGGCGGTGGGCATCGCCCGCGAGGACGCGCTGATCCGCAGCGCGGCGACCGGCGTTGGCAACAGCGTCGTCCTGTTCGGCGCGTCGACGGGGCGCGACGGCATCGGCGGTGCGTCGGTGCTGGCGTCCGCGGAGTTCGGCGACGACGACGAGTCCAAGCGGCCGTCGGTCCAGGTCGGCGATCCGTTCGCCGAGAAGAAGCTGCTCGAGTGCTCGCTGGAGCTGCTGGACCGCGGGCTGCTCGTGGCGCTGCAGGATCTCGGCGCGGCCGGCCTGTCGTCGTCCTCCGCCGAGATGGCGTCCAAGGGCGAGGTCGGGCTCGATCTCGACGTGTCGCTGGTGGTGCTGCGCGAGGCGGACATGGCGCCTTTCGAGATCATGGTCTCCGAGTCGCAGGAGCGGATGCTCTGCGTCGTCGAGCCTTCGAAGGTGGACGAGGTGCTCGAGGTGTGCGCCAAGTGGGAGGTCGGCGGGACCGCGATCGGCACGGTGACCGACACGCGCGCGCTGCGGGTCTTCGACGGCGACGAGCTCGTCGGCGACATGCCGGTCGAGGCGCTCGTCGACGACTGCCCGCTGTACGACCTGCGCAGCGACCTCGCCAAGCGGCCGGAGTACCCGCGGCCGCCGCGCGTGCTGGGCGATGACGTCACCCACCCGCGCGAGGTCCTGCTCGCGCTGCTGCGATCACCGAACATCTCCTCCCGGCGGCCGCTGTACGAGCAGTACGACTCGATCGTCCAGTCGCGCACGGTGCGCCGGCCCGAGCAGGCCGACGCGGCCGTGCTCGCGCTGCCCGACGGCGGCGCGATCGCGGTGTCGATCGACGGCTCGGGGCGGCGGGTCGCATGCAGCCCCTACACCGGCACCGTCGAGGCCGTCCTCGAGTGCGCGGCAAACCTCGCCTGCGTCGGCGCGACGCCGCTGGGCCTGACGAACTGCCTGAACTTCGGCAACCCCGAGAAGCCGGGCGTCGCGTGGCAGCTCGAAGAGTCCGTGCGCGGGCTCGTCGACGCCTGCAAGGGGCTGGAGATCCCGGTGGTCGGCGGCAACGTGTCCTTGTACAACGAGAGCGGCGGCGGCCCGATCTACCCCACGCCGGTCATCGGGATGGTCGGCGAGCTGAAGGACGCGACGCGCGCGGGGCGGATGGGCTTCGCCAACGAGGGCGACGCGATCGGCTTCGTCGGCCCGTTCAGCCCGTTCATGGCGGGCTCCGAGCTCGCCAAGCTGCGCGGCGAGGAGCTCACGCTCGGCCTCGCGCCGATCGAGATCGCCGACCGCCGGGAGACGATCCAGGCCGTCCGCGACGCGGTGCGCACGCGCAAGCTGTCCAGCGCGCACGACGTCGCCGAGGGCGGCTTCCTCGTCGCCCTCGCCGAGTGCTGCCTGGCCGGCGGCATCGGCGCCCGGCTCGACATCGGCGAGGTCTATGCGGACGAGCTCGAGCGCGTCCTGTTCGGCGAGTCGCCCGGCGCCGGGTTCATCGTGTCGGGCCCGCAGGAGAAGCTCGAGCGCCTCGGCCGCCGCGTGCCGGTCGACATCTTCGGGACGGTCGGCGGAGACACGCTCGAGCTCGTGAGCGGCGAGGTCACAGTCGTCGCGACGCTGGAGGAGCTACGCGACGCGCACGGCGCGCTCGCGCAACTGTTTCCGTAGGGGCGCCGCGTAGCCCTACCTCCCAAAATGCGTGAGCAGCGGGTGCTACCACGGCTGATAGCGAGCGCTGCTCGTCGAAAAGGAGAGACACGGTGGGCCTTCCGCCACGGCTTGTAGCGAGCGCTGCTCGACGAAAAACAGAGACACCGCGAGCGTCCGCCGGTCGCCATCAGACGTCAGATTTCCTCGCCTGGATCTACGACGAAGACGCTCAGCATCGTGCCGAAACTCGCGCGGCCGGTGCGGGTCGCCCGGCGACGCGCGACGATCGTCAGATGGATGACGACGAGCTGACCGAGCTCGAGGCGTTCGAGCTGTGGATGACGGAGGCGGCGGAGGACGAGGAGGACGACGCCGCGGGCGAGTCCGGGCCGGACCGCGCCGCCCGCGATGTGCCGCCCGCTGCATCGGGATATCCGCATGTACATCGCGCTGCAGGTCGGCGATCCGGCTCTCCGCGAGATCGCGTCGGAGCTTGCGTTCGAAATGGACATGGTCGAATCCGAGCGGGCGATCGAGCGCCGGAAGGAGCGCAACCGGGCCCGGCGCAGCGGCGCGCCGCTGCCGGTCCCCGGCGCCGGACATGCGGCCGCGCAAGCCACGGTGCAGGTCAACGTGCGCCTGCGGACCGACGATCACGCTCGCCTACGCAAGGCGGCGGGCGCCGTCGGACTGCGGCCGACGACGCTGGCGCGCGCGCTCATGCTCAACCGCGTCACAATGATTCTGCGCGAACACCCGGAGCTTGCGGCGTAATCCCGATGTTTCGCGCCCGAACGCATGGCTATCCTTGACCTCGTGACCACGCTCGATGGCCGCGACGGACCGCGAGACGAGTGCGGCGTGTTCGGGATCTTCGCTCCCGGCCACGACGTCGCCCGGCTGGCGTACTTCGCGCTGTACGCACTTCAGCACCGTGGGCAGGAATCGGCCGGCATCGCCGCCGCCGATGTCGGCGGGCACATCATGACGCTGCGCGAGCTGGGGCTCGTCAACCAGGTCTTCGACGAGCAGAAGCTGCGCGCGCTGGCCGGCGACATGGCGGTCGGGCACGTGCGGTACTCCACGACGGGCTCGAACGGCTGGGACAACGCGCAGCCCGTCCACCGCTCCGACCGGCGCGAGGTCGCGCTCGGCCACAACGGCAACCTCATCAACGCGGTCGAGTTGCACACCGAGCTGCGCGAGCGCGGGCTGAGCTTCCGCTCGACCTCGGACTCGGAGATCATCGCCGCGCTGCTGGCCTCCCACGAGGCCGAGCACATCGCCGCTGCCGTCGGCGACGTCATGCCACGGCTGCAGGGGGCGTTCTCCACCGTCTTCATGACGAAGGACGAGCTTGTCGCGATGCGCGATCCGGCCGGGCTGCGGCCGCTCGTCATCGGCCGGCTCGAGGGCGATCACTACTGCGTGGCGAGCGAGTCGTGCGCGCTGGACATCATCGCCGCCGAGTACGTGCGCGACGTGCGACCCGGCGAGCTCGTGTGGATCGACGCTGGCGGCCTGCATTCGCGCCACATCGTCGAGGGCGCGCGCGAGGCGTTCTGCATCTTCGAGCACATCTACTTCGCGCGTCCCGACTCGCGCATCGGCGGCACCGTCGTGCAGGCCGCGCGCGGTCGGATGGGCGAGATCCTCGCCCACGAGGCGCCGTGCCCCGACGCCGATCTCGTCATCCCGGTGCCCGACTCCGGCGCCCCGGCCGCGCGCGGCTACGCGCGCGCCAGCGGGCTGCCGCAGGACGACGGGCTCATCAAGAACCGCTACGTCGGGCGGACGTTCATCGAGCCCGGCCAGGAGCTGCGCAAGCACGGGCTGCGGATGAAGTTCAACCCGCTGCCGGAGATCGTCGGCGGCAAGTCGATCGTCGTCGTCGACGACTCGATCGTGCGCGGCAACACGACGCGCCAGATCGTGCAGATGCTGCGCGACGCGGGCGCGCGCGAGGTCCATATGCGGATCTCGGCCCCGCCGATCAAGCACCCGTGCCACTACGGCATCGACATGTCGACGCGCGAGGAGATGATCGCCCACGAGCGCACGGTCGACGAGGTCGCGCGCGAGCTGGGCTGCGATTCGCTCGCCTACCTGTCGCTCGAAGGCGTCTACGAGGCGATCCGCGGCGACCGCGGGCGCCACTGCGACGCGTGCTTCAGCGGCCGCTACCCGCTCGAGGGCACCGACGAGGCGAACGGCAAGTACGCGCTGGAACTCCCGCTCGTCGAGGTCTAGCGACCCGGCGGGATGCCGGCGCCGTCAGGCAAGGACGCAGGGAGCGTGGCGTGCTCCGCACGCGAGCGACCGAGGACGCCACCTGACGACGATCGGCGCCCGCCGGCTACTTGACCTGGGGGCCGTAGCCCCACTTCGGCATGGCGGACCGGCCGCCGTGCTTCATCGCCTTCTCCTGGTCGGCGTTCTTCAGGCTCGTCGGGTACGGCGGGCGCTTCCACGGATGCCAGCCGATCGTGCCGTAGTGCTCTCGCAGGTAGGCGACGAGGTCGCCGCGGTGATCGGGGCACGCGTAGCGCGTGGGTCCGTAGAGGCCGCGGCCGTGCCAGACGAGCCACTTCTCCGGCAGCGCGTCGAGGTACGCGCCCCACACGAACTCCTGCACGGTTTTCTCGAGGCTGA
>JBOGYT010000075.1:0-8735 GCA_050696955.1 Solirubrobacteraceae bacterium
CTCCAGGCCATGCCGCCGACGGGCGGCGCGCTCCACGTCGTGAGGTCGCGCGGCGTGCCCCACGACGTCACCGGCAGGTCGGCGGGCGCCGCCGCGGGCGCGTGGCGCTCCAGGGCGTCATCGAGACGCGCGACCGTCAGCCCCTGCGCGGCGGCCTCGTCGAGTACCGCCGCGAGCCACAGCGGGCCCTCGTGCCACCAGTCGCCGATCAGCTCGGTGTCGACCGCGAAGACGGCGAGCCCGCCGCCCGCGACGCGTTCGCGGGTGCGGGCCACGAAGTCCGCCGCGTGACGCCGGGCCGCCGCGTGCGCCCGCGCCGGGTCGTAGGGGGCGCCGTCGTTGCTCCAGGCACGATGGCGGTGCTGCGTGAAGGCGTAGTAGTTGCGGTACGCCGGGTCGGCCGGATATCCGCCGTCGCTCCAGGCGAGCTCGATCGTCGCCCGGTCGATCGGCACGAGCAGCGGGCCGGCGGGTGAGCGCAGTGGCCGCAGGTGGCCGTCCGGCTCGAGCACGTCGGTGAGGTCGACGCAGACGGCGTGGACGCCGGCCTCCTCGAGCAGCGCGTCGAGCCACGGGCCGTACGCGCACTCCGCCAGCCACAGGCCACCGCGCCACTCGCCGGCGAAGCGGCGCCGGTGCGCGGCGATGCCTGTCCCGATCTGGAGGCGGACCCCGGCATCCGTGGCGAGCAGCGGCAGGACGGCGTGCGTCGCGCTCGACGTCCACGCCGCATGCCTTCCGAGGGCGCCGAGCAGGTCTCCCCCGAGCCGCGCGAGGCGCTCGCGGGCGCGCTCGTACTGCGCGGCGGAGTGCGCGAGCGCGGCCGCGACCGCCGGCTCGTCCGCGGCCGACGCGATGTCACGAGCGTGCGACTGCACCCGGATGCCGCCGAGGAACTCAGCGCAGCGATCGAGCGCGCCCGGCGCCTCGAGCTGGTCGCACAGCACGGGGGTGAGGGACAGCGTCAGCGGCGCTCCGCCGTCGAGGATCTCGAGCAGCGGCAGGTAGGACGTCGCGATCGCCTCCCACAGCCATTCCTCGCCGAACGGCCACGTACCGAAGCCCTCGACGTACGGCATGTGGCTGTGCAGGACGATCGCAAGCTCGCCCGGGGCGGCGGGCGCGCTCAAGGCCGCAGGACCGCGAGCAGGTCGAGTGCGCCGGTAAGCGCAGCGGCGGTGCCGCGCCGCAGCGCGAAGTCGCGCGTGTCGATCGCCGGCGTGAACCGGTCATAGAAGCGCGATGTGATCCCGAGCCGCTGGTGCACCGCGTCCCAGCCGAGCTTCAGCGCGTGCCCGTGCACCGCGAGCTTGCGCGCGTGGAACAGGCCGTAGAGCTCGACCGAGCCGAAGTGCGCCGAGCACAGCGCCTCGAACTCGGCCGGGCGGTACTCGTAGATGTGCCACGGGTTGCCCGAGCGCTCGGCGCCGGGCGGCGCCAGCGTCAGCACGTTCGGCGTCGAGACGTACGCCACCCCGCCACGGCCGACGAGCGCCTTGAAGCGCTCGAGCACGAGGTCCGGATCCTGCACGTGCTCGATCGTCTGCAGGAAGACGAGCGCGTCGCAGCGCCCGTCGAACGTCTCGATCATGTCGCGCTCGAAGCGCAGGTTGTCGCCCACGTAGCGCAGCCGCGCGTGCTCGTGGGCCTCGGGGTTGGCGTCCACGCCGACGACCGCCGCGGCGCCACCCGCCCGCGCGAGCACGTCGGAGCCGTAGCCCTCGCCACAGGCGAGGTCGACGACGCGCAGCCCGGCGACGCGGCGCGCGATCCACTCGTAGACGACGAGGTGGCGCCGGTACCAGTAGTTCTCCTCGGGCACGTCTGGCAGCGTGCGCTCGCCGGTGAGCGCCAGCGGCGGCACGCCGGGCGGCTGGTCGCGCTGGAGGTAGAGCTTCTCCGCGGCGGTCACGCCGCCACCCGCTCGGCGCGCAGGTCGAGATAGCGCGCGCGGTCGTGGAACGTCTCGCGCATCGAGACCTCCAGGTCGTCGAGCAGCTCCTCGCGGTACGTCGCGTCGGTGAGCACGGCGATCGCGTAGTACAGCCCGCTGAACGCCGCCAGCGCGCCGGAGACCTTCAGCAGCTCGATGCTCAGCGCCGGCTCGCCCCCGAAGAGCGGCCGCGGCGGGCGCCCGATCCACGACTCCACGACGTCCGGCGTGATCGCCAGCGCGCCGAACGCGACGAAGAACGCGCCGACGAGCACGGACACGACGAGCACCTGCAGGCCCTGGCTGACGAACAGCACGAGCCCGACATTGAAGCGCTGGCGCGCCGTCAGCTGCGGCCCGGCGCCGCCGACGTCGCGCTCCAGCGCGCGCACCTCGCGCGGCAGCCGGCCGGCGATGAACACCGAGCCGAGCGCGACGAACAGCGCGACGACCCCCGCCAGGGCCGGGTCAGACACGTCGGAGAAGACCTGCCACATCTCGGTGTTGACGAACAGCACGATCATGAAGATCAGCAGGACCGGCACCGCGCGCGTGAGGAGCTTCAGCGCGGCGGCGAGCTGGCCGACGAGCCGTCCTGCGGCCCAGCGCAGGATCGACAGCAGGCCGATGCCGACGACGAGGTAGACGACGCCGAGCAGCGCGGCGTTGCCGGCGGCCGTGACGAGCGCGCTGACGACCTGGCCGCCGAAGACGAGCGGCAGGAGCGCCGGCACGATCACGAAGCCGGCGAGCTCCGCCGGCCCGACCCGCTCTGGGATCGCGAGCGCCGGCCGCCCGCGCCCGCGGTTGAGCAGCGCGAGCCCGCCGAGCAGGATCGCCAGGCCGCCCGCCAGCGCGAGCACGTTCGCCCACAGCGGCCAGTCGAGCTGCACGGCGCCGAGCAGCTGGCCGATGAAGACGAGCGCCAGCAGCGGGACCGCGCGGGTGAAGACGTCCTCCCACGCCGAGTAGTCCTCGATCAGCAGCGGCAGCCCGGCGCGGCGCAGGCGCCGCTCGTAGGCCGCCAGGTCGTCCATCGGGCCAAGGATATGAGCCGCCGCCCGTCGCCACGTGTGAGGCGCTTCACCCTCAAGGTGCCTACTCCGCGCGCGGGCGCTGATCCAAGGTCGTGGGCGCAATGCACACACGACCCGAAGGAGTAGGCATGACGATCGAACAGCTCGCCCAGGAGCTCCTGGACCTGCGTGACGATGACCGGGACGCGCTGCAGAGCGCGGTCGAGGTCGAGGTCGAGGCCTTCGCGGCCTTCGCCTCCGAGTACCTGGCAGTGGTGCGGCCGTGCACCAACTGCCACATCCCGTAGCCATGTGGGACGCGATTCCGGGGGCCATCGAGGCCCCCGGAAGCGCCCTGCTGCTCGACGGCGACGCGCCGGAGGTCTTCATCCCCGCGCGCAGCCGCGACCTGCAGGTGCGCTTCGGCCGCCCGGGCAGCGGCCGCGCTCGCGCGGTCGTCATCTGCACCCGGGCCGACGATCCCGACACGGACGAGCTGTCGGTCCGGTTCGCGGCCGCCGGCGTGGCGCTCGTGCGCATCGACAGCGACCGCGCCTGCGACGCCGTCCTCGACTGGGACGGGCGCGAGCTGCTCATCGAGCTCGACGGGCGCCGCTTCGAGCCATCCGTCGTGTGGCTGCGCCACTTCGCCGCCGCGGCGCGGCCGACCGCGGGCCTGCACGAGCGCGCGGCGCAGCACGCTCGCGAGCAGTGGGCAGCGTGGTGCGTGAACCTCGCCGCGCTGCCGCACGCCGCCGTCGTCAACGCCGGCGCGCGCACGTTCGACGCGCCCAACCGCCTCGCCCAGCTCGCCTACGCGCAGGCGCGCGGCCTGAGCACACCGCGGTCGGTCGTGACGAGCGATCCCGCGGCCGCCCTCGCCGCGCTGCCGGGCGACGGCGATCTGCTCGTCAAGGCCGTCGGCCCGCACTACGTCGAGCTGCCCGCCGGCCGCGCGCAATCGCTGCTGCCGCGCCGCATGAGCCGGGCCGAGTTCGCGCGCGCCGGGCGCCAGTCCGCGCCGCTGCTCGTGCAGGACCACATCGCGCACGAGCACGAGCTGCGGGTCTTCGTCGTCGCCGGCCGCTGCCTGGCCTTCCGCGTCGTCAAGCCCGGGCCCGATGCCTACGGACGCGATCCGGACGCCGTCACGGTCGCGCCGTGCGACCTGGATGGCGCCACCGCCGCGCGGCTCGCCGGCCTCATGGCCGACGGCGGCCTGCAGATCGGCGCGGTCGACCTGCTGAGCACGCCGGACGGCTTCGTCTTCCTCGAGGTCAACGCGTCGGGCAGCTGGGCCTGGTTCGAGCAGCGCACGAGCTCGACGGCCGTGTCCGCCGCGATCACGCGCGAGCTCGTCGCGCTGCACGAGGTGCGGTCATGATCGTCCGGGTCTCCGAATGCGGCTCGCTGTCATGGCGGTCGGGCACGCTCGTGTGGGACGACCCCCTGCACCACCGTCAGCTCGCGCTGACCGACCTCAGCCTCGAGATCGTGCGCTGGTTCGCCGACTGGCGCCCGCTCGACGGCGTCGGCGAGCTGTCAGAGCGCCACCTCGCGGTCGCCCAACGCCTGCTCGAAGAGGGCGTGCTCGTCGCCGAGGGCTCCGAGGAGCACGGCCACGAGGAGGCCGTCGTCTCCGCGTGGTCTGCCTGGGGCGCGGCGACCCGTCAGTACCACTACGCGGCGCGGACGGCGCCGGGCACGCAGTTCGCGACCAGCGTCGACGGGCTGCTCGACCAGTCCGCGCGGGCGCTCGAGGTGCAGCCCCCGGCGATCGCATCCGAGCGCGGCGGCTTCCGGCGCGGCCTGCCCGGCGTCGACGCCGACGACGCGGCATGGCGCCACCCCGGCGTGGTCGCGGCGCTGCGCGCGCGGCGCTCGGTCCGGCACTTCGCCGACGAGCCGCTGGCGCTGGAGGACCTCGCCGCGGTCGTCCATCTCGCGGCCGGTCTGTTCGGCGTCTTCGACGAGCTCGGGACCGGGCCCGAGGCGTATATGACGAGCCCTGCGGCGGGCGCGCTGCATCCGACCGAGCTCTACGTCCGCGCACGCCGCGTCAGCGGCCTGGACCCGGGCACCTACCACTACGTCGCCACCACCGGCGAGCTCGAGCTGCTCGAGGGCGCGGGGCCGGAGATCGACTCACCCGACGCCTACGGCGGCCAGCAATGGCCGGCATCGAGCCCGGCGACGCTCATCCATACCGCGGTGCCCGAGCGCAACCAGTGGCGCTACGGCGTGCCGCGCGGCTATCGCGACGTCGTCCTCGGACTCGGGCACGTGAGCCAGACGATCCTGCTGCTGGCGACCGCCCGCGGCCTGGGCGCGACGTTCGTGACGGCCGTCCGCGACGACGTGCTCGAGACGCATCTCCGCTGCGACGGGATCTCCGAGATCGTGCTCGGCGTCCACGCGCTGGGTCGCCCCGCGCCGGAGGAGCGGCCCGCGCCGGTCACGCCGGAGTGGCTGTCGTGAACGCCATCGCGGTCGACGACGTGCGCAAGCGCTACCGCGGCGCCACGCGCGAGGCGCTCGCCGGCGTGAGCTTCGCCGTGCCGCGCGGCGAGATCTTCGGGCTGCTCGGCACGAACGGCGTCGGCAAGACGACGCTCATCGGCGTCCTCACGACGCGGGTGCGCGCGACCGCCGGGCGCGCCTGGGTCGACGGCGTCGACGTCTCCCGCCAGCCCGTGCTCGTCAAGAGCCGGATCGCGATCGTCCCGCAGCGACCGACGTTCGATCGCGCGCTGAACGTCACCGAGAACCTGCTCTACCACGCGGCCTACTTCGGCGTCGGGCGCCGCGAGCGCCGCCGTCTCGCGGAAGAGGTGCTCGAGCGCTTCGGCCTGCGCGAGCACGCGACCGCGTCGGTCGACGCGCTGTCCGGCGGCCTCGCGCAGCGCCTGCAGCTCGCGCGGGCGCTCATGCACCGGCCGTCCGTCCTGTTCGTCGACGAGCCCTCGAGCGGGCTGGACCCGCAGTCCCGGCTGCTGCTGTGGGACCAGCTCGAGGATCTGCGCGCGGACGGCGTGACGCTGCTCGTCACGACGCACGACCTCACCGAGGCCGACCGGCTCTGCGACCGGGTCGCGATCCTCCACGACGGGCGGATCGTCGCGCTCGACGCGCCGGCCGCGCTGCGGGCCGCGGCGCCCGGCAGCGGCGGGCTGGAGCTCGTCATCGACGCGGCGGGGGACCCGGCGTCGCATTTCGGGCTCTTCGGAGACGTGCGGTGCAGGCGCGCCGGCGGCGGCTGGGCGGTGCGGCTGCCCGCCGGCGTCGACGCCGCGGCGGCCGTGTCGACGGCGACGGGCGCGGGCCTCGAGCTGCACGCGCTGCGGCGCGTCGAGGCGTCGCTCGAGGACGTGTTTGTGCACATCACCGGACGGGAGCTGTCATGAGCCCGCGGCCGTGGCTGGCGTTCGTCGCGCTGTGCCGGCGCGACCTGCATGTCTTCCTGCGCGTCGAGCCGCTGGACTTCATCGCGCAGGCGCTGCTGTCGCCGGTCTTCCTGCTGCTCGTCTTCGGGCGCGTCCTGCCCGCCGTCGGCGCCGCGGACGGCGACTACTCCGCCGACCTGCTCCCCGGGGTGCTCGCGATCACGCTCGTCATGACGGCGCTCCAGGGCGCGGCGACGCCGCTCATCTCGGAGCTTGCCGTCACACGCGACCTCGACGACCGGCTGCTGTCCCCGATACCGGTCTGGGGTGTCGCGGTCCAGAAGCTCGTCGTGGCGTCGGTCCGCGGGTGCGTGGCGGCGGCCGCCGTGCTGCCCGCAGCGGCGCTCATCCTGCCGGGCGGCCTGCAGGCGGCGGCGATCGCCCCCGCCGGGCTCGTCGCGGTCATGGCCTGCGGAGCGCTGACCGGCGCGGCGCTGGGGCTCGTGATGGGGACCGTCGTGCCGGCGCAGCGGATCACGCTCGTGTTCGCCACGGTCCTGACGCCGCTCATGTTCTCCGGCGCGACGTTCGTCTCGTACTCCTCGCTGGACGCTCTGCCGTGGTTTCAGGCCGTCGCCCTGGCGAACCCGGTGACGTACGTCTCCGAGGCCGTCCGCGCGGTGACGACGACGGGACCGCACCTCGGCACCGGCCCGATCGTGCTGGGACTGGCCGCTTCGATCGCGATCTTCGGCGCGTGGGGGCTGCGCGGCTTCCAGCGGCGAGCGATCTGTTGATCGCGCCTACGCGTCGAACGCGACCTCGAGGCCGTACCTTGGCGCGGCCTCGATCGTGCGGGCGATCTCGCCGTCGTCCAGCGCAGGGGCGGGGCCATCGTCCGTCGCGGGCCGCCCGGACTCGCGGAAGAAGCCCTCGATGCCGCCGGGCGTGAACCCGACGAGGATCCGGCCGGGCCTGTCGGCGGTGTTGCGGAAGTTGTGGACGGTGCCGCGGGGAACGTAGGCGAACCCGCCGGGTCCGAGGGCGTGCAGCTGCTCGCCGATTCGGATCTCGAAGGTCCCGTCGAGGACGTAGAAGAACTCGTCCTCGCGGGTGTGGATGTGCGGTGGTGGTCCGCCCCCGGGAGCCGTCAGGTTCTCGAACAGCACGAGGTTGCCGCTCGTGCGATCGCCGCTGGCCTTGAAGGTCATCGTGTCGCCGACGATCCAGATCGCGTCGCCCTTGCCGGCGGCGAGCGCGTAGCCGTTCGTGATGGGTGTGTGGGTGATGGTCATGGTGCGATGGTCCCGCGGGCAGGCCATCAGCGCCACTTCATTGTCTTCTATTAGCAGTAGTGTTGCTTCATGGTTCTCGGCGACGTCCAGCGCCTGCGGGCGTTCGCGCTGGTGCTGGACCTCGGGTCGATCTCCGCCGCCGCCGGCGTGCTGGGGTACACGCAGTCGGCGGTCTCCCAGCAGCTGGCGGCGCTCGAGCGGGAGGTCGGGGCGGCGCTCGTCGACCGCTCCAACCGCCCGCTGCGCGCCACCCGCGCGGGCGCGGTCCTGCGACCACACGTCGCGCGCGTGCTCGCCGCGCTCGGTGGCGCGCAGGCCGCCGTGGAGGACCTGCGCGGCAGCACCCCGCGCCTGCGCCTGGCCGCCTTCCCCAGCGCCCTGTCGTCGTTCATCCCGGCCGCCGTGCGTGATCTGCGCCGCACGCACGCGCAGCTCGTCGTCCAGGTCCGCCAGCTCGAGCTGGACGAGGCGATCGAGCACCTGCGCAGCGGCGACAGCGATCTCGCCGTCGTGCAGCACATGCCCGGCGTGGCGGTCCCCGACACCGGCGGGCTGCAGCGGCGTCGCCTGCTCGTCGACGACATCCATGTCGTGCTGCCCGCGGGCCACCGGCTCGCGCGACGCGACGCGGTGAGCGTCGCCGATCTCGAGGGCGAGCCGCTGATCCTGCCGCGGCGCGACACGCCCGCCGGGCAGTTCCGATCCGTGGTGGAGCACCTGTGCGCGCAGGCCGGCTTCGCGCCCCGGGTGGCCTACGAGCTCGACGATCTGCCGGCGGTGCAGGCGTTCGTCGCGGCCGGGATCGCGGTGGTGCCGATGCACGGGCTGACGCTCGCGACGGTCCCGGCCGGGGCGACCACCAGGCCGCTCGCCGAGCGTTCCGCCGGCAGCCGCACGATCGAGGCGCTCGCACCGGCCGCGGCGCGCACGCCGGTGGTCGAGGACCTCCTCGAGAGCCTGGCGCGGTCGGCACGCGCGTACGCGGCGAGACAGCCCTTTTCGTAAGGAAGCGTCCGAACACAACCTGTGGTGTTGGGGTGCCGGATCGTGGATGCGCGGGACCGCACGATTGCGCAGTCGATACCGGTGGTATCGACAAACAATCGGG
>JBOGYT010000076.1:0-5465 GCA_050696955.1 Solirubrobacteraceae bacterium
CGCCCGCAGCGCCTTGCGCGTCACGCGCACCGCGGAGCTTGCCCGCGCCCGGTCGGCCGCGAGCCCACGCGCGGGCACCCCGGCGATCGTGCCGCGCGCGGCCTGGGCGGGCGACCAGTGCCCGCCCCGCACGACCCCGAGCTACGGCCAGGTCCAGACCGGCTTCGTGCACCACACGGTGTCGGCGAACGCCTACGCGCCCGAGGACGGCCCGGCGATGGTGCTCGCGATCTGCCGCTATCACCGCAACTCCAACGGCTGGAACGACATCGGCTACAACTTCCTCGTCGACCACTACGGGCAGGTCTACGAGGGCCGTGCCGGCGGCGTCGATCAGCCGGTGATCGGCGCCCAGACGGCGGGCTACAACAGCGTCTCCACCGGCGTGGCGAACATCGGCACGTTCACGAGCGTCGCGCAGACCCCCGAGGCGGTGCGGGCGACCGCGAACCTGCTCGCGTGGAAGCTCTCGCTGCACGGCGTGCCCGTCACCGGCCAGGTGACCGTGACCTCGGGCGGCGGCGCGTCCAACCGCTATCCCGCGGGCGCCGCCGTGACGTTCGAGCGGATCTCGGGCCACCGCGACGCCAACGCGACCGAGTGCCCGGGCACGATGCTCTACGGCCAGCTCGCCGAGATCCGCGCGCAGGCGGCGGCGCTCGCGCCGCAGTACGGCGGGCCGGCGAGCGGCGGGCTGACGCTGGAGGCCGTGGACCGGACGCTGGCCTTCGGGCAGCCGGCCGAGCTCTCGGGCCGCCTCACCGGGCCCGACGGCGCGCCGCTCGGCGGCGCGAAGGTCTCGCTGCAGATCGCGGGTGGATCGGGCTTCTACACATCGCGCCACGTCACCACCGGCGCCGACGGCGCATGGTCGATCATGCTCGCCACGTCCTACTCGCGGACGCTGCGCGCGGTCGCGCTGCGCTCGGGCGGCGGCCTCGTCACGTCCCGGCAGCTGCGCGTCGGCGTCGTGCCGCGCATCCGCGTGCGGGCCACGAGGCGCGTCGGCGCGCGCCGGACGTTCAAGGTCAGCGGGAGCATCCGGCCGCGCCGCGAGCGGATCACGCTCGAGGTGCAGCGCAGAGGATCGGACGGGAAGATGCGCACGGTCGGTCGCCTGCGCGTCAAGGTCCGCTCCGGGCGCTTCGCCGCGCGGCTGCGCCTGCGGCGGCCGGGGCTGCACCGGCTGCGCGCGGTGTTCAGGACCGACGCGCGCAACAGCTTCGGAAGCTCCCCGCAGCGGTACGTGCGCGTCGTGCGGCGCGGCCGTTCACGCTGAGCGCAGAAGACCGGGTTACCCTTCGCCGCCATGCGGCGGGTGGACTTCAGGGACGAGCTCGAGCACCACGACAGCCGCTCGCGGATCGTCCGCACGTGTGCCGCGATCGCCGATTCGACGGCGTTCAACATCGCGATCTTCGGCGTCATCCTCGCCAACGCCGTCGTGCTCGGGCTCGAGACGTACCCGCAGGTCGTGCGTGACTACGGCGACCTGCTGAACGCCCTCAACGACGCCTTCCTCGGCATCTTCGTCGTCGAGCTCGCGATCCGGATCACGGCGTTCGGGTCGCGACCGCGCGACTTCTTGCGCAGCGGCTGGAACGTCTTCGACTTCGTCGTCGTGGCCGCGGCGTTCGTGCCCGGACTGCGCGAGAACTCGACGCTCCTGCGGATCGCGCGGCTCGCGCGCGTGCTGCGGATCGTGCGGTTGCTGCCCGACCTGCGGGTGCTCGTCACGGCGATCTGGCGCAGCCTGCCCGGCGTCGCGAGCCTGACGGTGCTCGCGCTCGTCGTGCTGTTCGTCTACGGGATGATCGGCTGGACGATCTTCGACGACCACGCGCCGGCGGAGTACGGGACGATCGGCAACGCGATGCTCACGCTGTTCGTGATGCTGTCGCTCGAGAACCTGCCGCAGAACATCGAGCTCGGGCGCGAGCTGTCGGACTGGACGATCCTCTACTTCGTCTCCTACACGCTCGTCGCGGCGTTCCTGATCTTCAACATCCTCATCGGGATCGTCATCAACTCGCTCGAGGAGGCGCGCGCGATCGAGCACGCGCGCGATCGGGCCGAAGGCGTCGAGGAGGGCGATCCGCAGGTCACGCTCGAGGAGCGGCTGGTGAACCTGCGCGCCGCGATAGACGAGCTCGAGGCCGACCTGCGAAGACGCTGAGGGTGGCCTCGGGGCGAGCGCCGGGTGGTCCGGCGAGCGGTCGTGGCGCACGAGGGGGCGCTATGCGCACCGTATTCGCCACGATCGGCGAGATCGGACGGCCCAGCGGTCGGTGTGACAGGTCGACCCCAAATACGGTGGCCAACTTGTGCCGATGGACCTCACGGTCGTGGACTTCCCCTAGGAGGGCGACCGTCAGCGGTCCTGCCAGCCGCCCGTCCGCCCCTTGTACAACCCCTCGCCGCCGAACACGAGCCGCGCGCTGCGCAGCAGGATCTGGAGATCGAGTCGCCACGAGCGGTGCTCGATGTACCACAGGTCGAGCTCGATGCGCTCCGACCAGGGCAGCGACGTGCGGCCGTTGACCTGCGCCCAGCCGGTGATGCCCGGCCGCACGGCGAGGCGCCCGCGCTCGCGCTCGGTGTACTGCGCCACCTGCACCGGGACGGTCGGGCGCGGGCCGACGATCGCCATCTCGCCGCGCAGGACGTTGACGAGGTTCGGCAGCTCGTCCAGCGACGTGCGTCGCAGCAGCCGGCCGACGCGCGTGATCCGGGCGTCGCCGGCGTCGATCGCCAGGCCGGCGCCCATCGTCTCGGCGCCCTGGACCATCGTGCGCAGCTTGATGACGTCGAACTCGCGCCCGTCGCGCCCGACGCGGCGCTGGCGGTAGATCGGGCTGCCGCGCGACTCCAGGCGGATCGCCACGATCGCGATGAGCAGGAGCGGCGAGGTGACGGCCAGCGTCGTGGCGGCGACGGCGATGTCGAAGGCGCGGCGGGTCATCGCGTGCCCTCGGCGGGCTCCCAACCGGCGGACGTGCCGTGGCGCGACCAGTCCCACAGGCCGGCCGCGATCGACGCCGTCGTAAGCACGTAGTAGCGCGCGACCAGCAGCGGTCGTGCCGGCACGTAGGTGGCCAGCAGGGCGGCGAGGAGCAGCGCGACCTGGAGCGCGAACGCGACGAGGTAGCTCAGCCCCTCGCCGATCAGCACGGCGCTCGAGACGAGCGCGATGACGTGCAGGAACGGCGAGGCGTAGCGCAGCACGCGATGGGAGCCGATCATCAGCGCGTACAGCGGCGGGTAGCCGCGCGGCGACAGCAGGCCGCCGCGCAGGACGATCGGCCACGCGTGGCTCATCATCCGCCGCTTGCGCGCGAACTCGCCCTCGATCGACGGGACCATCTTCTCGGTCGCACGGGCCTCGGGCACGTAGACCGCGCGCCAGCCGCGCTTGACCATGTTGAACGGAAACGACAGGTCGTGGCCCATGATCGGGTCGACCTCGATGTAGGACTCGCGGCGGGTGGCGTAGATGGCGCCGTTGCCGGCGGTGATCGAGCCGAGGCGCGACTCGAGCCGCCGCACGGCCATCTCGTAGCGCCAGTACAGGCCCTCCTGGTTCGTGCCCGGCTGGGCGAGGTCGTGGACGAAGCGCACCTGCCCGCAGGCATAGCCCACGCGCGGATCGGCGAACGCGCCGACGAGCGTGCGCAGCGCCTCGGGCCGCCAGCGGGCGTTGGCGTCCGAGAACGCGACGATCTCGCCGCGGGCGCGCGCGACGGCCGCGTCCTGGGCGCGGATCTTGCCGCCGCGTGGCAGGTCGAGCACGACGTCGGCGCCCGCGCCGCGAGCCTCGGCCACCGTCGCGTCGGTGGAGCCGTCGCTGGCGACGATCACCTCGAGGCGCTCGCGCGGGTAGTCGAGCCCGAGCGCGTCGGCGACCTTGCCGGCGATGACCTCGCCCTCGTCGTAGGCGGCGATGATGAGGCTGACCGCGGGCGCCTCGGCGTCCGCGCCGGCGACCCGGGGCGGGCGCCGGCGCACGAGCCGTGCGAGCGCCGCGAGCAGCAGCGGGTAGCCGACCTGCGCGTAGACGAGCACCGCGACGCTGACCCAGAAGACGACCTCGACGGCGATCACCGGCGCATTCTCGCGCCCCTAGTGGTTCTTGAGCTGACGTTGGACGTGGAACAGCGAGACGCCGGCGCCGCCGGGCAAGGACGCAGGGAACATGCAATGGCAGAGCCATTGCTGCGACCGAGGACGCCGCCCGACGGTGATCGGCGTCCGCGGTTCCGCGTTCAATGTTGTCTCACGGCCCACTAGTGCCCCGATAGGCCGCTGCCCGAACCTGGCGCCCCTACGAGCGGGGAGGCGCGGCCTCGGGGTCGTCAGCGGCACCGCGCAGATCGGAGATCGCCTTGCGGATGAGCCGCGAGACCTGCATCTGGCTGACCCCGATGACGGCTCCGATCTCGGCCTGCGTCATGTCCTCCTCGAAGCGCATGCGCAGCACGTCGCGCTCGCGCGGCGTCACGCTGCCGAGCAGGTTGGCCAGCGTCGCGCGATCCTCCGCGCGGTCGAAGCCCTCCTCGTCCACGCCGATCGAGTCGGCGATCGTCCCCCCGCCCGTCTTGTCCTCCTCGCCGCCGCGCGGCATGTCGAACGAGATCGCGCGGTACGCGCCGCCGGCCTGAAGCGCCTCGAGCACCTCCTCGTCGGTGGCCCCGACGGTCCCAGCGATCTCCTCGACCGACGGCTGGCGCTGCAGGTCGTCGGACAGCTCGGCCACGGCGCGGTCGACCTTGAGCGTGAGCTCCTGCAGGTCGCGCGGGACGCGCACGGCCCACGTCTTGTCGCGGAAGTGGCGCTTGATCTCCCCCAGGATCGTCGGCACGGCGTACGAGGAGAACGCGATCTCGCGGTCGGGATCGAAGCGGTCGATCGCCTTGATGAGGCCTATCGAGGCGACCTGGAGCAGGTCGTCCAGCGGCTCGGAGGCCCGCTGATAGCGGCGCGCGAGCTGGCGAGCGAGCGGCAGGAACCGATCGACGAGCTGGTCACGGGCCTGCGCATCACCTTCGCGGTAGCGGACGAACAGCTCGCGGTCGGCGCGCGAGCGCTCGCCGCCTGCGCCTTCCGAGCTTGGTCCTTCGACCGCGCTGACCATTACCGCCACGTCCCCATCCCAACGGGCGGATGGTCATGTCGGTCTGGCAACTTCGGGCAAGCGTCCACGGCGTCCCTCCGATCAGGTTGCGCCGGAGGTCTGGGGCGCTTGCGTGGGCGGCGGGGAAAGGGCCGCGCGTACGGCATGATACCCAACCATGGGGGATACTCCGAAGCTGGAGGGGCTGAGAGTCCTGGCCGCCGACGAGGACGAGGAGACGCTGGCGCAGACCGATGCGCTGCTGTCGGAGCTCGGCCACACGGTCACCGCGCACGCCGTCAACGTCTCGCACGCCGGCGAGCTCATCGCCAGCGAAGACCCCGACCTGTCGGTC
>JBOGYT010000077.1:0-6121 GCA_050696955.1 Solirubrobacteraceae bacterium
CGCTCGTGCAGCTCAGCGGCCTCGGCCTGCCGCTTGAGCGGCCGCAGGCGCGTGCGCGCCTCGCGCTCGACGTCGAGCGCCCGGTCCAGGTTGTCCTGCGTGCGCTCGAGCTTGAGCTGCGCGCGCCGGCGGCGCTTGCGGTGCTTGCCCAGGCCGGCGGCCTCCTCGATGAGCAGGCGCCGGTCGCGCGGCTTGGACGTGACGATCGTCTCCACGCGGCCCTGCGAGACGACCGAATGCATCTCCTTGCCCAGGCCGGTGTCGGACAGGATCTCGAGGATGTCGACGAGCCGGCAGCGCGCGCCGTTGAGCGGGTACTCGCCCTCGCCCGAGCGATCGAGCCGGCGGAAGATCGAGATCTCGCCCATCGGCACGGCGACGGCGCCGTCGGAGTTGTCGATGACGAGCTCGACCTCGGCCGCCGATCGCGCCTGCACGCCGCGACCGCCGCCGAAGATGACGTCGCGCATCGACTGGCCACGGACCGCGAGCGGCGACTGCTCGCCCATCGCCCACAGCACGGCGTCGGTGACGTTGGACTTCCCGGAGCCGTTCGGCCCGACGACGACCGAGACGCCGGGGCCGAACTCGAGCTTCGTGCGGTCCGGGAAGGACTTGAACCCCTTGAGCGTGAGCGAGCGCAGGTGCATCAGCTCAGCCTTCCCATGCCTCGTCCGGTGGCTCGGGCTCGTCGGGGTGCAGCGTCTCGAGCGCGATCCGGGCGGCCTCCTGCTCGGCGTGCTTCTTCGAGCGGCCGACGCCGCGGCCGACCGGGGCGCCGCCGACCGTCGCGATGACCTCGAACGTGCGGTCGTGCGGCGGGCCCTCCTGCGCTGCGACCTCGTACTCGACGGTCTCGGCACGCCGTGCCAGGCGCTCCTGGAGCGTGGACTTGAAGTCGACCGGGTGCAGCAGCGCGTTGGAGATCTCCGGCTGGAAGGCCTCGACGACCGCCGCGGCAGTGCGCTCGTAGCCCGAGTTCAGATAGCAGGCGCCGATCACGGCCTCGATGACCGAGGCCAGCACGCGCTCGGTATCGACGAGCGACTCGACGCTCTGGCCGACCCCGTGCGGCGCCCAGGCGCGCAGCCGGTCCGGCACCCCGAGCCGTTCGGCCACGGCGCGGCAGGAGACGCCGGACACGCTCTGCGCGCGGATCTTCGTCAGCCGGCCCGCCCCGAAGCGCTCTGCCTCCAGGCGCGGATAGAGGTGCGACGTCACCGCGAGGCCGAGCACCGAGTCGCCGAGAAACGCCAGTCGCGAGTAGGAGTCGCTGCGCCGCTCGGTCCACGACGCGTGCGTGAACACCTGCCGCTGCAGGTGCTCGGGCAGTTCTTCGAGCAAGGTGGTGAGGAGCTTCAGGATTCAGAAGTCTCGCGGGCGGCAGCGTGCGCCAGGACGAAATCGACCGCCTGGCCGACCGTCAGGATCTTCGCCGCCTGCTCGTCGGACATCTTCACGCCGTAGGAGTCTTCGAGCTCCTGCACGAGCGTGTAGAGATCCAGCGAGTCGGCTCCCAGGTCCGCCTTGAAGCGCGTGCTGTCGTCGATCCGCGCGGGATCGACCTCCAGCTCGTCGACAAGGTGACCCTGGACGAGGGCGAACACTTCCTCTCTGGTCATGACGCCGACACCGTAGAGCCGCTTCCGGACATCGCCGCGCCGCCTGACCTGCGCAGCGCGCCCGCGCGCTCGAGCGCGTCGTGGGTGCGCCCGACGACATCGCCGTTGACGCCACGCGCCGCCAGCAGGATCGCCTGCTCGAAGCCGCGCGCGCTGAAGCGCCCGTGCCCGATGACGCCGATCTTGCGCAGGCCGAGCAGATAGGCGCCGCCGGCGATCTCGGGATGGATCTCGTCGCGGACGGCCAGCAGGGCGGGCTTCATGAGCACGCCGCCGATCTGCGCGCGCTTCGTCGAGTTCGCCGTCTGGCGCAGCAGCTCGATCATCTTGTCCGACACGCCCTCCATGACCTTCAGCGTGACGTTGCCGGTGAAGCCGTCGGTGACGACGACGTCGGCGCGCCCCTCGACCAGCGCATGACCCTCGATGTTGCCGATGAAGTTCAGCTCGCTCGCCGCGCTGAGGCGTTCGTTGACGTCGAGCACGATCTGCGTGCCGCGCGTCGCCTCCTCGCCGACCGACAGGAGCGCGACGCGCGGGTTGGCCACGCCGTGCACGACCTGCGCGAGGGCGGCGCCCATGTAGGCGAACTGGACGAGGTGCTCGGCGCGCACCTCGGTGTTCGCGCCGACGTCGACGAGCGTGACCGGCGCGCCCGGCACGGGGATGAGCGCGGCGAGTGCGGGGCGCAGGATCCCGCGATCGCGCTTGATGTTGAACAGGCTCGCCGCCAGCGCCGCGCCGGTCGCGCCACCGGACACGAGCGCATCGGCGTCTCCGGCGCCGACGGCCTGGGCGGCGCGGACGATCGACGCCTCCGGGTTGGAGCGCGCCGATGCCGCCGGGTTGGCGTCCTTGGCGATCGACAGCGGCGCGTCGATGACCTCGATGCCGGGTCCCGCGGCGCCGAGCTCCGCGGCCGGGCCGAAGAGCACAACGCGCACGCCCTGCTCGGCGGCCCGGGTCGCACCGGCGGCGACCTCGCCGGGACCGAGATCGGCGCCGTTGGCGTCGACGGCGATGATCGGGATGCGCCGCAGCGGGTCGCGTCCGCGTCCGCCGGCGCGGTCGCTGTGGGCTGTACCGCGTCGCGCCGGCATCCGCCGGCGGTTCCTAATGCTCGTGGTCGTGCGCCGGAGGCGCGACGACCTCACGGCCGGCGTACGTGCCGCAGACCGGGCAGACGCGGTGCGGGCGGCGGGGGCTGTGGCACTGCGGGCACTCGTTGTAGGACGGCGCAGCGATCTTGTGCTGGGCGCGCCGCTTCGCGGTGCGGCTGTGCGACTGCTTCTGCTTTGGGACGGCCATGGCTGCGAAAGGCTACAGGAGGACTGAGCGAACACCCGGCGAAGGATGTGCGCGATGACCGAGATCGAGCTTGACCCGAACCTGCTCGCCACGCTCCAAACGCTCGAGTCGCACGCCGTCGAGTACGTGCTCGTCGGAGAGATCGCCGAGGCGATCCACAACGGCGGCGGCTTCATCTCGGGCGTTCAGGTCGTGCCCGGCAGCTACGGACGAAACGTAGACCGACTCGCGTCGGCGCTTCAGGCGCTCGACGCGCACACGAGCAACGGACAGCCAATCGACTACCGCCTGGTCGACCTGCGCGCCGCTGCCCCGTGCACCCTCAGGACCGAGTACGCCGACATCGCGCTGGACTTCGCGCCCGGCGGGACGAACGGCTACCAGGACCTGTTCGACGATGCTGCGCGACACCGCCTGGCGCCGGGCGTCAACCCGCACGTCGCGTCGCCGCCGGACCTCGAGCGGATCGAGGAGTGGGCGCGCACGAGCAGCTACGGCGACGCGCCGCCGGCCACCGCCCCGGCGGTGTTGCCACCCGAGCCGGAGTACGACGTCGAGGAGCAGGACATTCCCCCGGCGCGGCCGCCGGCGGCGCTGCCTCCCGAGCACGACGACTTCGCCCAGGAGATCCGGGCGAGTCGCGCGATGCGGCGCTGAGTCCTGGCTCGAGGGGGAGGTCCTGCTGCTCGGCCTGCCGCGCGGCTGCGGAGCTCAGTCGAGCTTCAGCTCGCTCAGCTTCGCCCAGCGCGGATCCGGCGCGCGCTCGTGCCCGTGCTCCGGGCCGGCGTCGTTGAGATTCTCGCCGCACTCCGGGCACAGGCCGGCGCAATCCTCGCGGCACAGCAGCTGGGCGGGGAGCGCGAGCGCGAGCGCGTCGCGCGCCCAGGCGCGGACGTCGAGCTCCTCGTCGGCGACGTACGGGCTTGCCAGCTCGTCGCCGCCGCCGGGCTGGTCGACCTCGCGGGCCTCGACGGCGATCTGCGGCAGCGCGGGCTCCAGGCAGCGCATGCAGGGGCCCTCGAGCGACGCGCCGAAGCGCAGCCGCAGCGCGTAGCCGCCCTGCGTCATGCACGAGATGTCGAGCACGGCCGGGACCACCGCGGGCTGCACCGCGTACGTCTGGTCGCCGAACGTCAGAGGATCGAGCGCGACCTCGAGCTCCAGTCGGCGACCCTCTCCGGAGGTCAGCCGCAGGGCACCGAGATCGAAGCTGTCGGTGCGGGCCGGCATGGCCCTTTCAGGCTAGCGACCGCCCCGGCCGGGCTCCGGCACCCTTAGCGCTTTGCCAGCTCGCGCTTGAGGACCTTGCCGGTCGCGTTGCGCGGCAGCTCGGCGAGGAAGACGACGTCGCGGGGCACCTTGTAGCGGGCGAGGGACTCCTTGACGTGGTCCTTGATGTCGGCCTCGGCGAGCTTCGATCGCGGCGTCTTGACGACGAACGCCTTCAGCCGCTGGCCGAACTGCGGGTCGGCGACGCCGATGACGGCGACCTCGTCGACGCCCTTCAGGCACGCGATCGCGTCCTCGACCTCGCGCGGGAAGACGTTCTCGCCGCCCGACACGATCATCTCGTCGTCGCGGCCGGCGACGAACAGGCGCCCCTGCTCGTCGAAGTGCCCGACGTCGCCGGAGGACAGCAGCCCGTGCATGACGGCCTTGCTGCCGCCGCCGGTATAGCCGTCGAAGACGAGCTCGTTGCCGACGAAGATGCGACCGGTGTCGCCGGGCCCGACCTCGTGCCCCTGCTCGTCGTACAGGCGTACGATCGTGCCGCGCGGCGGGCGGCCGGCGGTGCCCGGCGCCGCGCGCAGATCCGCCGGCGTGGCGACGGTCGCCCACGCGACCTCCGTCGAGCCGTAGAGGTTGTAGAGGACGTCGCCGAACGCGTCCATGACCTCGAGGGCGAGCTCGCCGGGCAGCGCCGAGCCGCTCGCGGCGATGACCCGCACGCGGCTGACGTCGTAGCCGCCGACGACCTCGTCGCCGAGCTCGAGGATGCGCTGGAGCATGACCGGCACGACGATGAACCCGGTACAGCGATGCTCCTCGAGCGCGTGCAGCGTGTCCTGCGGATCGAAGCGCCGGCGCAGCACCAGCGTCGACTGCAGCCCGACGCCGAGGATGAAATGCGCCAGGCCCCAGGAATGGAACATCGGCGCGGCGATGAGCGTCCGCTCGCGCCCCCGGAGCGGGATCTTCGACAGGAGCGCCGCGACCGGGTCGAGCGACTCGGGCTGCTTGCGGTTCGCGCCCTTCGGCGACCCGGTCGTACCGCTCGTGAGGATGACGACGCGGCCCTTGTGCGCGGGCGCGACCGGATCGCTCGGGTCACCGCGCTCGACGAGCTCGCAGAGCAGCGTGGCGCCGGCGACCTCGCCGCCGTCCGACCACGCGACGTAGCGCTTCAGGTGCCGGGCGGCGTCGCGGACGAGATCGGTGAACTCCTCGTCGTAGACGATCGCGGCCGGCTTCTCGCGTGCGCAGACCTCGGCGATCTGCGGACCGGCGAACGCGGTGTTGAGCAGCAGGGCGTGGGCGCCGAGCTTCGAGCACGCGACGTTGGCGTCGACGAAGCCGCGGTGGTTGCGACAGAGGATCGCGACGGAGTCGCCCTCCCTGAGCCCCTCGTCGCTCCAGGCGTGCGCGAGGCTGTTCGTGCGGCGATTGACCTGCTCGAAGGTGAGCTCGCCGAGCTCGTCGATGATCGCGATGTCGTCGGGATGGCGGATCGCCGCGGCCGTGTAGCCGGCGGCCAGGGTCGGTCCCCAGCGCCGCAGCGCGTTGAGCGTGCGTACGAGCTTGTCGGGCCGCGTCGGCCCGAAGAACCGCGACTCGATGAGCTGGCGGACGGTGAAGACCTTCGTTGCGAGTGTGTCGAGCATGTGACGTCGCCGGGAGGTCGTCGCTTGCGCTGACCGGACGGCGAAACCGATCTCCCTCGACGCAATCTACATCTCTGGCAAATGCAGATCGCCGGGCACCTCGCCGTGCTCGATGAGCGCGCGGATGTCGGCGACGCGGCGCGAGTTGAGGAAGACGTGGCGCTGTCCGACGCTCGGCTTCTCGCTGAGCAGGCCGGCCTCGAGCAGCGCCTCCCCGACCTCGTCGGCGAGCGCGCGCTCGTTGCCGGCAAAGCCGCGCGACAGGTGGCGAAAGTCCGTGTGGTAGCCGCCCCACTTCCCCATGCCGTC
>JBOGYT010000078.1:0-8059 GCA_050696955.1 Solirubrobacteraceae bacterium
GCGCGGCGGCGTCGATCGCGTCGCCGCGCAGCAGCTCGCGCAGCTGCAGCGCGAAGGCGTGCTCGAGCGTCGGCGCGAGCTCGGGCAGCAACCGGCGCGCCGCCTCGACGTAGCGCGCCGCGAGCACGTCCTCGGTGTCGCCCGGCTGCATGAACGCGCCGCCGACGAGCTGGCGCAGCGCCGCCGCGATCTGCGTCGTCGCCCGGCCGATGACGCGGTTGAGGTCCACGACGTTCTCCGCCGACAGGCCGTGATCGAGGCTCACCCGCACCCGGCGCGCCGCGGCGAGGTCGCTCTCGCCCCAGCGGCGCTCGTCGGGGTCGGCCCCGGGCTGGCCGAACGCCGCGAGCGCCGGCGCCAGCGCCTCGAGCTTCACGCCGGACCGGTCCGCCAGCTCGCGGGCGGTGTACCTCGCCTCGCCGCCGAGCAGCCGCTCGACGGGCAGCAGCACGAGGCGGTCCTCGGCGACCGCGGTCCGCAGGTCGTCGAGCCCGACGCCGTCGGAGTGCAGCTCGCGCAGGAGCTTCAGGCGGCCCTCGCGCGGGGCGCCCTCGAGACCGTCGAGCAGGCCCTCGGCGGCGAAGTCGACCTCTGCGGTCATCGCTCGCCGGGCGCCGGCGCTGCTAGCGGCGCAGCTTGGAGCGGACGATGAGGTCGCCGATGATCGAGCCCGGCGGCCCGCCCGTGAGGACGACGATCGCGGGGAACCACCAGCCCCACTGCTTCTCGATGGCGCCGCGGCCGGTGAGGAAGACGAGGAACAAGAAGCCGATGCCGTGGATCGGGCCAAGGATCTCCTTGTGGACCTCGCTGTCGGTGATGAACCCGTAGACGAGCGGCACGAGCAGGAGCGCGTCGAGCACCGCCACGACGAGGACGAGGTTGAGCTGGGAATTGACGTTACGTTCCGTGTCCATGGAGCGCGGCGCATCGTAGAGGACATCCGACGGTGCGCGCAGAATCACGAACGATGATTGTCCTCGGCATCGACCCCGGCACAGCGAACACCGGCTACGGCGTCGTCCAGCGCCGGTCCGGGCGCCTCACCGCGCTCGATGGGGGCGTGATCACGACGCGTCCCGAGGCACCCGCCCAGATCCGCCTCGCGGCGATCTACCGCCGCGTCGGCGAGCTCCTCGACGAACACGGCGTCACCGTCCTGGCGCTCGAAGACGTCTTCTTCGGTCAGAACGCGAGCAGCGCGTTCGCCGTCGGCCAGGCGCGCGGCGCCGTCATGGCCGCGGCCGGCGAGCGGCGCCTCGAGGTCGCCTCGTACACGCCCCAGCAGATCAAGCACGCCGTCAGCGGCAGCGGCCGCGCGCCGAAGGAGCAGGTCTCGCGCATGGTCCAGATGCTGCTGTCGCTCGACACGCCGCCGCATCCCGAACACGCGGCCGACGCGCTGGCGATCGCGATCTGCCACGCCAACGGCGCGCCGCACGCCGCTGCGGTCGCCGAGACGCGGGTGCTCGTGTGATCGCACTCGTGCGCGGCGAGGTCGCCGTCAGGCGTGCCGATCACGTCGTCGTGCAGACCGGCGGCGTCGGCTACCGCCTCGCCGTCTCGGCCGAGACCCTGCGCAAGACCCCCGCCGTCGGCAAGACGGTCACGCTGCACAGCCATCTCGTCGTGCGCGACGACGCGCTCGCGCTGTACGGCTTCGCCTCCGAGGAGGAGCGCGACCTCTTCCTCGCGCTCATCGGCGTCCAGTCGGTCGGCCCGAAGGTTGCGCTCGCGCTGCTCAGCGGCGGCACCCCGCGCGAGCTCGTCGGCGCGCTCGCGTCCGGCGACAGCGCGCGGCTGCAGGCCGTGCCCGGGATCGGCAAGCGCACCGCAGAGCGCATCATCGTCGAGCTGCGCGAGAGGTTCGCCGCCGCCGCGGAGGGCGAGCCGGAGATCGTCATCACGCGCGCCGACGACCCACGCCGGCTCGCTCGCGACGGCCTCGTGGAGCTCGGATTCTCGATCGTCGAGGCGGACGAGCTGCTGCGCGACGCGCCCGACCACGACGACACCCCCGAGGCGCTCATCGCGTTCGCCCTGCGGGCCGCGCGGCGCTGATCGCGTGGCCGAGATTCGTATCCAGACACCGCAGCGCCTCGACGACGAGGACGATCTCGACCGCTCGCTGCGCCCGCGCCGGCTCGAGGACTTCGTCGGCCAGGCGTCGCTGAAGGAGCAGCTCGCGATCTCCGTGCAGGCCGCCCGCGGCCGCGACGAGGCGCTCGACCACGTCCTGCTCGCGGGCCCGCCCGGGCTGGGCAAGACGACGCTCGCGCAGATCGTCGCCCACGAGCTCGACGCGCCGTTCGTGCAGACCGCCGGCCCGGCGCTCGAGCGCAAGGGCGACGTCGCCGCCTTCCTCACCGCCCTGGAGCCACGGGCCGTCTTCTTCGTCGACGAGATCCATCGCCTCCAGCGCGCGCTCGAGGAGACCTTCTATCCCGCGATGGAGGACCGCCAGCTGCCGATCACCGTCGGGCAGGGCGCCGGCGCGCGCGTCGTCACGCTCGAGCTGCCGCCGTTCACGCTCATCGGCGCCACGACGCGCACCGGGCTGCTGACCGCGCCGCTGCGCGATCGCTTCGGCCTCCAGCACCGCCTCGAGCACTACGGCCTGGAGGACCTGACCGAGATCGTCACGCGCTCGGGGCGGATCCTCGACGTCGCGCTCGAGCGCGAGGGCGCCGTCGCGATCGCCGCACGCAGCCGCGGCACCCCGCGCGTCGCCAACCGCCTGCTCAAGCGCGTGCGCGACTACGCCGAGGTGCGCTCGGGCGGCACGGTCACGCCCGCCGCTGCCGACGCGGCGCTCGCCCTGCTCGAGATCGACGAGCTCGGCCTCGACCGCCTGGATCGCGCGCTGCTGCGGGCGCTGTGCGAGAAGTTCGAGGGCGGGCCGGTCGGGCTCTCGACGCTGGCCGTGACCGTGGGCGAGGAGCAGGACACGATCGAGGACGTCTACGAGCCGTTCCTGCTGCAGTGCGGGCTGCTCAAGCGCACGCCGCGCGGGCGCGCCGCGACGCGCCGCGCGTTCGCGCACCTCGAGCTCGAGCCGCCGGCGAGCGCCGTCGAGAGCCTGTTCTGAGCGCGCGCACCGGCTTGAGCCGGCGTAGGGGTGCCGGAGCCGGCCACGTGGCCGGCGTAGGCGGGCCCCCGTTTGCCCTCAGGGCTTCTCTAGGCTTACGGCAGCCATGGCCCATCTCTTCATCTGTCCGAACTGCGGGACGCGTAGCTCGGAGACCGACCGCACCGCCGGCTTCACCCGCCAGGCCAAGGGTTGCGCGAAATGCGGCTTCGGCTTTTTGTTCGAGCTGCTCGACGATTACTATCCGGCGCCGCATGCGGCCTTCTTCGTCTGCGACCAGGAGGGGCGCGTGATCGGCTGCGGGCGCGGTTCGTTCGAGCTGACCGGCCTGGATGACGAGCGGGTCATCGGCCGCCAGGTCAACGACGTGCTCGGACTGAAGTTCGAGGACGCCACCGATCACGTGAGCACCGTGCTCGAGTGGGGCGTGCGCGCGCTCGGCAAGCCGGTGCAGGTCAATGCCGAGGGCGACCTGCCCGCCGATGCCACCGCAGACCTCTTTCCCGCCTACGACGACGACGGCGGACTGCTGTTGGTGCTCACGCCTTCGAAGTAAGGTGACGATAGGCCCCACGTGACCGTCGCTCGCCGCAACCTCCTCGTCCTGCTGCTCGTCCTCGGGCTGTTGCTCGGGTCGTTCGTCGTCGTCGCCTCCAAGCCGACGAAGCTCGGCCTCGACCTGCAGGGCGGCGTCGAACTCGTCTACCAGGCCAAGCCGCGCAAGGACACGCCGCTGACGCCCGACGCGCTCGACCGCGTCATCGACGTCATGCGCGAGCGCGTCGACCAGCTCGGCGTGGCCGAGCCGAAGATCCAGACGTTCGGCGACGACCAGGTCAGCGTCGGGCTGCCCGACGTCGCCGACCAGGCCGCGGCGATCAAGCAGGTCGGCACGGTCGCGCAGATGAACTTCTACGACTGGGAAGCGAGCCTCGTCGGGGAGAGCGGGCAGCCCGAGCCCGACAACCCCGAGCTCACCGGCGGCCAGGGCGCGGGCCGGGTGGGCGCGCTGTCGCTCTACGACGCGGTGCTGCGCGCCTCGGAGCGCCCGGTCGATCTCGACAAGAACAACTCGCGCGACGGCAGCCTGTTCTACGCCGTCGATCCGAAGACCAAGAAGGTCTACGGGGTGGGGGAGGAGTCGCGCGCGGACGCGCTGAAGCGGATCCCGCCGAAGGAGCGCATGACCGTCAAGCCCAAGGTCTACGAGGTCAAAGAGGGCACGGTCATCCTGCGCGCCGAGCAGCCCGACGACGCCAAGGGCAAGAGCGACCAGTGGTTCGTCCTGCGCGACGACGTCGTGCTCGAGGGCAAGGAGATCAAGAACCCCGAGCAGCGCTTCAACGACCAGGCCGGCGGGGAGCCGGTCGTCGCCTTCGAGTTCACCGACAAGGGGCGCAAGATCTGGAAGGACGTCACGCGCACGATCGCCCAGCGCGGGGTGCAGGCGGTCGGCGTGCTGCCGGGCCAGAGCGCCCAGGACGCCAACCAGCACTTCGCGATCGCGCTCGACAACGAGCTCGTCACGGTCCCGTTCATCGACTCGCAGGAGGATCCCGAGGGCTTCGACCCGCGCACCGGCTCGGAGATCCGCGGCGGCTTCACGATCGGCTCGGCGCAGGAGCTCGCCAACGTGCTCAAGACCGGCGCCCTGCCGCTGGACCTCGAGCTCATCTCGAGCTCGCAGGTCTCCGCCACGCTCGGCCAGCAGGCGCTCAACCAGGGGCTCGCCGCCGGCATCGCCGGCTTCATCGTCGTCGCCCTCTTCCTGCTCGTCTTCTACCGCGTCCTGGGCGTCATCGCGGTCCTCGCGCTCGCCGTCTACGGCCTCTACTTCTACGCGCTGATCAAGCTCATCCCGGTCGTTCTGACGTTGCCGGGCATCGCGGGCCTGATCCTCACACTGGGGGTGGCCGCTGACGCGAACATCGTGATCTTCGAGCGCGTCAAGGAAGAGGTGCGTGCCGGAAGATCGATCCAGGCCGCCATCTCCGCGGGCTACAAGAAGGGCCTGACGGCGATCATCGACGCGAACATCGTCACGATCATGGTCGCGTTCATCCTGTTCGTGCTCGCCACCGCGGGCGTCCAGGGGTTCGCGCTCACCCTCGGTCTCGGCGTCATCGTCTCGCTGTTCACGGCGGTCGTCGCGACGCAGGCGATCGTCGGCACGATGGGCAAGTCGCGGCTGCTGCAGAAGCCGTCGGCGCTCGGTGCAGGCAAGCCGAAGGGCGACCGCCTCCGCCTGGACTACATGGGCTACTCGAAGTACTTCTTCACCTTTTCCGGGCTGATCCTCGTCGTCTGCGCGCTCGCGCTCGGCGCCAAGGGCATCAACTTCGGGATCGACTTCGAATCGGGTAGCCGCATCAGCGTCGCGCTGAAGCAGAAGGCCGACGAGGCCGACATCCGCCAGGTGCTCGCCGGCGCCGGTCAGCCGAAGGCCGAGATCCAGCGCGTCGACGACAAGGGGCCGGGCGTCTCGAAGTTCCAGATCTCCACCGAGACGCTGAAGCCCGCCGAGGTCGACAAGATCAACACCGATCTCGACCGCAGGTTCGGGTTCGCGCGAGCGCCGAACTCGCAGAACATCGGCCCGACGTTCGGCCAGACGGTCGCGAACTCCGCGATCGTCGCGATCATCGCGTCGCTGATCGTCATCTCGGCGTACATCGCGCTGCGATTCGAGGCGAAGTACGCGGTGCCGGTGCTCATCGCGCTGATGCACGACATCCTCATCACAGCGGGCGTCTACGCGCTCGTCGGCCAGGAGGTGACAACGGCGACGGTCGCGGCGTTGCTCACCGTCTTAGGTTTCTCCCTTTACGACACGATCATCGTGTTCGACCGAATTCGCGAGAACGTGCCGCGCATGCCGCGGGCGGCGTTCTCCCAGATCGTCAACCGCTCGATGTCTGAGGTCATCGTGCGCTCGCTGGCGACGAGCTTCTGCTCGGTGCTGCCGGTGCTGTCGCTGCTGCTCTTCGGCGGCGAGACGCTGCGCGACTTCGCGTTCGCGCTGCTCGTCGGCACGATCTCAGGCACGTACTCGTCGGTGTTCATCGCCGGCCCGGTGCTGACGGCGTGGAAGGAGCGCGAGCCCGTCTACCGCCGCCGCCACGCGCGGATCGCGGCGGAGAACAACGGGGTCGTGCCCGCGTTCGCGACGTCGGCCGCCGGCGCGCCCGCCGACATCGAGCCCGAGCACAAGCGGCGCGGGCTGCGCAAGGAGCGCATCACGGCGCCGGACGATCCCGAGCGCGGCGTCTCGCGCGACGAGTTCGAGGAGATGGTGCGCGACCTGCACGTCGACCCCGCGCCGAAGGCCAAGGCGGCGGCGCGGGCGACGCGGGCGGACGAGCCTGCGCCGGCCCCGGCACCCGAGCCCCAGCCGGCGGCGCCCAGGACCGACGGCGATGCGGCCGACGCGACGCCCGAGGACCTCGTCATGCCCGACCGCGTCGAGCCGGGCGCGTCGGCGCGCCGCAAGCCGAAGACCTCGGGCGGCTCGGCCTCCCGCCGCAAGGGCAAGCACGGGAGAAAACGCTAATGGGCGCACTCGCCTGGACCATGATGGGCCTCGCCCTGTGGCACTTCACGATCTTCCTGCCCGACCGCTGCTGGGGCGGCATCATCGGCGCGTTCCTCGGCTCGGTCTTCGGCGCGATCCTCTTCGGCCTCGTCATCCACGGCTTCGACGTGCCCGGTCAGGACGACACCAACCTCCTCACGGTGCTCGAGGCGGTCCCGGGCTCGATCCTCGGCGTCGCGTTCTTCTACTGGCTCGGCGTGCGCCAGGAGAGCAAGGAAGCGGAGCTCGGGGGGCTGGCGGCGGAGTAGCCCGGTTGGCGGCGTGCCGGCCGGGCCGGCTCGCGCGCGCGAATGGCGGATTTTCCCCTGCATGCGGGGCATATCCGACATCCGTCGCTGGCCACGGACGGCGGGGGACCGCAACGGCGCGGGCGGGCAACGACGACCAGCACGACTCGCGAGCGCGAAATCCGTTGGCGGACGCGTGTGCCAACGCCAAGAGGCGTCATTGCTTGACCGACCTACCCGAGGCGCTGGTCTGTAGTCGACCGGCGCGCGAGGAGTCGCCGTTTTTCCGACGCGTCGAGCGCGGCACCGCCGTTCCGTCCCACGCGGCCCGTACGTTCCAGGCATGGCCGCCGAACCCGCACGTCTCGAGATCGCGCCGTGCGACGTCGCCGCGACGCTCGCGCTGGAACGGGAGCTCGGCATCAGCCACGTGCTCGCGCAGGTGCTCGTCCGGCGCGGTCTGGGCGACGGCGCCGCGGCGCGGGCGTGGCTGGCGGCCGACGAGCGGCACGAGCCGTCGGCATTCGAGGGCATCGAGGCGGCGTGCGCGCTTGTGCTGCGCCACGTCGAGGCCGGCGCCAGGATCACCGTCCACGGCGACTACGACGTCGACGGCGTCGCCTCGACCGCGATCCTCGTCGGCACGCTGCGCGCGCTCGGCGCTGACGCCGACTGGTTTTTGCCCAGCCGCGGCGAGGACGGCTACGGACTGTCGGCCGCGACGGTCGACCGGCTCGCGCAGCGCGGCACCCGCCTGCTGATCACCGCAGACTGCGCGATCACCGCCGTCGACGAGGTCGCCGCCGCCCGCGCGGCCGGGATCGACGTCGTCGTCACCGACCACCACAGCCCGCGGTCGGACGGCGTCCTGCCCGACGCGCCGTTCGTCCATCCCGCGCTGTGCGGCTACCCGTGCGCGGACCTGTGCGCCGCCGGCGTCGCCTACAAGCTCGCCGGCGCCCTGTACGCCGCCGCCGGCCGCGATCCGGCGGCCGCCGACACGGATCTCGACCTCGTTGCGCTCGCGACGATCGCCGACTGCGTGGCGCTGCGCGGCGAGAACCGGCGGCTCGTGCGCGCCGGGCTGCGCGCGCTCGCGGCAACCAAGCGCCCCGGGCTGCGGGCGCTCATGCGCGTCGGCCAGGTCGACCC
>JBOGYT010000079.1:0-11667 GCA_050696955.1 Solirubrobacteraceae bacterium
GTTCGAGCACATCCTCGCCACCGAGCTGCCGGTCGTCGTCGAGAGCTTCGAGCTCGACGACGAGGGGCGCGCGACGCTCGCGGCGTGGGTGCACTCGATGCAGGACTGGATGGCGGGCATCCTCGACTGGCACCGCTTGACGGGACGCTACGACGAGGACGCCCTGCGCCGCGGCAACACCGTCGGAGCCGTCGTCGTCCCGGCCGTGCTCGCGGGCCCGACGGGCCTGGGCACCGCCGGCGCGCGCATCGCGCCGGCGAGCGCTACTGGCCGTGGCAGCGCTTGAACTTCTTGCCCGAGCCGCACCAGCATGGGTCGTTGCGGCCTAGCTGCTGATCCTCGCTCAGGACGCGCTGCTGCACGGGCTCGGGCGCCTCGTACTCCTCGTCGTCGGCCGCTCCACCGCTGGCGCGCGCCTCGTCCATCGCGGTCGGGGACGCGGCCCCGCCGCCGGAGTAGGAGACGCGGCCCGGAGCGGTCGACGTGCCGCTGGGCTCGTAGCGCTGCTCGGGCTCGGCGCCCTCGACCTCGACCTCGACGTGAAAGATCATCCGCGCGAAGTCCGACCAGATCGTGTTCATGAGGTCCTCGAAGAGCTCGAAGGCCTCGTTCTTGTAGGCCACGATCGGCTCGATCTGGGCGAAGCCGCGCAGGTGGATGCCCTCGCGCAGGTAGTCCATGTCGTACAGGTGCTCGCGCCAGCGCTGGTCGATGATCTGCAGCAGCAGGTAGCGCTCCAGCGCGCGCATGAGCTCCTCGCCGAGCTCCTCCTCGCGCTCGTCGTAGAGCTTGACGGCGTCCTCGTGAAGGTTGCGCACGAGCTCCTCGCGGTCGGTCTGCTCGGGCGTGAGCTCGCCCATGTCGAGCTTGACCGGGAAGATGTCGTCGAGCGCGGTGAAGAGGCCGGGCAGGTCCCAGTCCTCGATGAAGTCGCCGGGGGTGTACTGGGCGACGAGCCGCGAGATGACCGCGCCGAGCTCCTCGCGCGCCGGTCCGCCCATGTCCTTGCCCTCGAGCACCTCGTCGCGGTACTGGTAGACGATCCGGCGCTGCTCGTTCATGACGTCGTCGTACTCGAGCACGCGCTTGCGGATGAGGAAGTTCTGCTCCTCGACCTTCTTCTGGGCCTTCTCGATCTGCTTGGAGAGCATGCCGGCCTCGATCGGCTCCTCGTGGCCGTCCTTGTCGACCGAGCCGAGGCGGTCGAGGATCTTGTAGATCCGGTCGCCGGCAAAGAGGCGCACGAGGTCGTCCTCGGCCGACAGGAAGAAGCGCGACTCGCCGGGGTCGCCCTGGCGGCCGGAGCGGCCGCGCAGCTGGTTGTCGATCCGGCGCGACTCGTGGCGCTCGGTGCCCAGGATGAACAGGCCGCCGGCGGCGAGGACCTTCTCGCGCTCGCCCTCGACGCGCTCCTCGATCCTCGGCAGGATCTCGGCGAAGCGGGCGTCGTAGTCGGGGTCGCCGGCCTTCAGGCCGAGCTTGTTGAGCTCGATCCCCGTGAGGTGCTCGGGGTTGCCGCCGAGCTTGATGTCGACGCCGCGACCGGCCATGTTCGTCGCGATCGTGACCGCGCCGAGCTGCCCCGCCTCGGCGACGATCGCGCCCTCCCTCTCGGCGTACTCGGGCTTGGCGTTCAGCACGACGTGCTGGACGCCGTGCTTGGTCAGCTCATCGGACAGCAGCTCTGAGACCTCGACGGAGATCGTCCCGACGAGCACCGGCTGACCGGTCTCGTGGCGCTCGACGATCTCGCGCGTGACGGCGTCCCACTTGCCGTCCTTCGTCTTGTAGATCTGATCGTTGCGGTCCTTGCGGACCATCTGCTGGTTCGTCGGGATCTCGACGACCGGCAGCTTGTAGATCTTCATGAACTCGGTCGCCTCGGTGAGGGCGGTGCCGGTCATGCCCGCGAGCTTGTCGTAGAGGCGGAAGTAGTTCTGCAGCGTGATCGTTGCGAGGGTCTGGTTCTCCTCCTGGACGTGCACGCCCTCCTTGGCCTCGATCGCCTGGTGCAGCCCCTCCGACCAGCGCCGGCCCTCGAGGATGCGCCCGGTGAACTCGTCGATGATCATCACCTGGCCGTCGATGACGGCGTAGTCGACGTCGCGCTTGTAGAGCGACTCGGCCTTCAGCGCCTGCTGGAGGTGGTTGACCAGCGGGCCGTTCTCCGCGCGGTACAGGTGCGAGATCCCGAGGAACTTCTCGGCCTTCGCGACGCCCTTCTCGGAGACCGAGACCGTCTTGTGCTTCTCCTCGAACTCGAAGTCGTAGTCGGCCTCGTAGTCCTTCTTCATGCGCGGATCCATGCCCTCGGGCTTCTTGCCCGGAACCATCGTCTTCGCCAGTCGGGCGAACTTCGCGTAGAGGTCGGCGGCCTGCTCCGGCTGGCCGGAGATGATCAGCGGGGTGCGCGCCTCGTCGATGAGGATGTTGTCGACCTCGTCGACGATGCCGAACGGATGGCCGCGCTGGACCTTCTCCTCGAGCGCCGTCGCCATGTTGTCGCGCAGGTAGTCGAAGCCGAACTCGGAGTTCGTGCCGTAGGTGACGTCTGCCGCGTAGGCGAGGTGCTTGTCCTCGTAGCCCTGCATGTTCTGCAGCACGCCGACCTTCACGCCGAGCGCGTCGTAGATCGGGCTCATCCACTCTGCGTCGCGGCGGGCGAGGTAGTCGTTGACGGTCACGAGGTGCACGCCGGTGCCCGGAAGCGAGTTCAGCACGACGGCGAGCGTCGCGGTCAGGGTCTTGCCCTCGCCGGTCTTCATCTCGGCGATCGAGCCGCCGTGGAGGACCATGCCGCCGATGAGCTGCACGTCGAAATGGCGCATGCCCATCGTGCGCTTACCGACCTCGCGCACGATCGCGAAGGTCTCGGGGAGCAGGTCGTCGAGGCTCTCGCCCTCGCGTGCCGAAGCGCGGAGATCGTCCATCCGCGCGCGCAGCTCCTCCATCGACTCGAGCTCGAGCTCGGGCTCATAGGCGTTGATGCGCGCGACGCGCTTCTCGTACTGCTTGAACTGCTTTGACTCACCCAGCCGAAGGGCGCGTTCGAGGATCGGCATAGGGGCTCAGACTACCAACGCGGCGGGGCTCTCCCGCCGCGCTTCACAACGCTCCTACGTCGCGGGCTGGGCCGGTGCTCCGCGCGCCTCGCGGCGCTTGCGGCGCTTGTCGCGGTGACGCTTGACCTGGCGGCTGAGCTCGTCGGAACAGACCCGGACGGCATGGGTCATGTCGCGCGACGCCCCCTCCGCGCGCAGCGTGACGCCCTTGAGATACAGCGTCACCTCCGCGACCTGCGAATCGGCGATCGACGGGTTGCGCTCCTCGCGCAGCTCGACCTCCATCCGTGAGAGATCTGAGACCTGGTTGGCCACCTTCTGGAACTTGCGCTCAACCAGGTCACGTAGCTCGTCGTTGACGTGGACGTTGCGGCCCTTGACCTCGATCTGCATCTCGAAGTCCTTTCGGTCGTCGGACGTGCGTGCTTCTTGCGTTCGATGGTACGCCTGGCGCAGGTCGTGTCAATGAGGACCTTCGTACAGGGTTCGCGCCCACGTGATAGCCACGACGGACCGTGATCCGGCATCTCGCAGGGCCATCGAACAGGCGTCCAGCGTGGCGCCGGTCGTGTGGACGTCGTCGACGAGGATGGCTCGGGGCGGCGCGGGCCCGCCGGGGGTGAAGCCCAGCCGGCCGGCGTCGCGGCGCTCGCAGCGCGACGCGCCGAGCTGGCGGGCGGCGGACGCGTCGCGCCGCAGCGCATGGACGAGCGCCAGGCCGGTGCGGCGCGCGAGCGCGCGGGCGATGAGCTCCGCCGGATCGAAGCCGCGCGAGCGGCGCCGGCGCGGATGGGCCGGAACCGGGACGAGCGTGCCGCTCACGAGGAGCGCGGGCGGCGCGCACGCCGCCATCTGCGCCGCCATGACGTCCGCGAGGACACGGGCGCGGGCGAACTTCAGCGCGCGGACGGCGTCGCGCGCGACGCCGTCGTAGGCCACGGGAGCCCACGCCCGCTCGAACGCCGCGCCGGCGGCCGGACAGCGCCGTCCGCACGGGCGCGGCAGCGCGCAGCGCTCGCAGGTCGCAGGCGAAAGCCACGGGAGCGCGCGACGGCATGCGGCACAGAGCGGGTCGGCGGCGCGCATGCCGGGCGCACGGCACACGGCGCAGCACGGTGGGACGACGAGCGCGACGAGCTCTGCCAGCATCGCCTCAGCGTCGCGCAGCGCGTGTCACAGCACGCACGCGGACTGCCACAATCGCGCGCATCCACACGCTCGCCGCCGCCCCTGACACGTCGTGGTCCTTCGAGCCGGGCGCGCTGGTGCTCGTGGCGGTCGTCACGGTGCTCTACGTGCGCCGCTGGCGCGAGGTGCACGCAAGCCCGTGGCGGCTCGTGTCCTTCCTCTCGGGAATGGGGCTCGTGCTCGTCGCGCTCGTGTCCCCCGTCGACCGCCTCGCCGAGCAGCTCTTCTTCATGCACATGGTCCAGCACCTGCTGCTGCTGGACCTCGCGCCGATCCTCGTCCTGCTCGGGCTCACGCGCAAGATCCTGCGCCCGCTGACGCGCCGGCTCATGCGCCTCGAGCAGGCGGCGGGGGCCCTCGCGCATCCCGGGTTCGCGATCGCGGCGTACGTCGTCGTCATGTGGATGTGGCACGTTCCCGCGCTCTACGACGCCGCGCTCGAGCACCCGGTCCTGCACGTGCTCGAGCACCTGACGTTCGCGTTCGCCGGCGGCCTGTACTGGTGGTACCTGCTGTCGCCGATCCGCTCCCGCAAGCGGCTCGGCGGGATGGGCCCCGTCGTCTACATGGTCACGACGAAGGTGCTCGTCGGACTGCTCGGCATCGGCCTGGCGTTCGCGCCCGACGCGATCTACGACTTCTACGAGCAGCAGCCCGGCTACTGGGGCCTGTCGCCGGAGACCGACCAGGCGGTCGGCGGGCTCATCATGGCCGTCGAGCAGTCGATCGTCATGGGCGTCGCGTTGACGTACCTGTTCGTGCGAGCGCTCGGCGAGAGCGAGCGCGAGGAGCAGCGGGCGGAGCGATACGGCGACGCGGACGAGCCCGATACGGTGAGCTGATGCGCAACGCCGACCTCGTCCTGGAGGGCGGGGGGATGAAGGGCGTCGCTCTGGGCGGCGCCGTGGCGGCGCTCCTGCGCGCCGGTTACAGCTTCCCGCGCGTCGCCGGGACCTCGGCCGGCGCGATCACGGGCGCGCTCGTGGCGGCTGGCATCGACGAGCTCGAGCTGTCGGGCGCGATGGAGCGGCTGCAGTACGCGCGGGTGCCCGATCGCGGGTTCCCCAAGCTCCCCCACGTCAGCGAGGGGATCTCGCTGTTGCTGCAGGGCGGGGCGTACGAGGGCGACTACATCCGGGAGTTCGTCCGCGAGGAACTCGAACGGCTCGGGGTCGTGACGTTCGGCGACCTGCGCCGGAGCGACCGCGGCGCGGACCGCAACCTGGCGCCCTTCCAGCATTACAAGCTCGTCGTGATGGCGACCGACGTCACGCGCGGGCGCCTGCTGCGCCTGCCGTGGGACTACCACCTGCTCGGCCTGGACGCCGACGACCAGCTCGTCGCCGATGCCGTCCGCGCGTCGACGGCCATCCCGCTCTACTTCGAGCCCGAGCCCCTGCGCGACCCGCGCAGCGGCGAGCAGACGATCCTCGTGGACGGCGGCGTCCTGTCGAACTACCCGATCGAGATCTTCGACCGCACCGACGCGCGGCCCCCGCGCTGGCCGACGCTCGGCGTCAAGATCATCCCGGGGCTGCCTGCGGGCGATCCCGAGCTGTTCGGAGACATCGTCCTGCCCCCGCTGCCCCCGGTGAAGATGCTCGAGCGCGTCGTCGCGACAGCGGTGGTCGGCAACGACCAGACGTACCTCGAGCGGCCGTGCGTGCGCCGCCGCACGATCGCGGTCGACACGAGCGCCGTGGGGGTCGTGGAGTTCGACGCGTCGCGCGAGCAGCGCGACACGCTCGTCGCCAACGGCAATGCGGCCGTCGAGACGTTCCTGAAGACGTGGGACTGGGATCGCTTCAGGATCGACTGCCCGGACACGCCGACGACGGCATAAGATCGGGATCCGACGCTACGCGCGGCGGCTAGAGCTTCTGCACGTTCGCGGCGCTGGGGCCCTTCGGGCCCTGCTCCGCGTCGTAGGAGACCTTGGCGCCTTCGGCGAGCGACTTGAAGCCGTCGCCGGCGATCGCTGAGTGATGGACGAACAGGTCCTTGCCCTGGTCATCGGGCGTGATGAAGCCAAAGCCCTTGTCGTCGTTGAACCATTTGACGGTTCCGTTTGCCATGTTCCCTCCCGGGAGCTCGTGTGCTGCGAAACGCGGGAGATGCTGGGGCAACTACGACGACCGCTGGCACTACTTCGTCGAGCAGGATGCTCGACATGATGCGTCGAGTCTAGCGGGAGGGATACGACCGCGTCCTAGACTGGCGGGCTGTGTCGCTCGGCGACGACAGCGGCATCGACCGCGCAGACCTCGAAGCGTGCCTGCGCGTGCTCGCCGAACTGGACGGGCTGCCGGTCGAGCATCCCGACGCCGTCGCCGTACGGCGGGCGACCGCGGGGGTCTTCAAGACCGTGAAGCTGCGGCGCCGCGCGCAGCGGCGCGCCGCGATCCTCGCCCGCGACGCGGCCGTGACCGCGGCAACGGCGACCGGCGCGCCTGGGCGGATCGACGACGAGACGCGCGGCGTGCCGCTCCTCGCCGAGGCCAACGGCGCCACCGCCGGCACGCTGCTGCGCCCGCGCGGATGCTACGTCTGCAAGCGCCGCTACCACGACGTCGACGCCTTCTACCACCAGCTCTGTCCCGCCTGTGCGGCGCGCAACCGGGCGCGCCGCGACGCGCGCACCGACCTCGGTGGCCGGCGCGCGCTGCTCACGGGCGGGCGCGCGAAGATCGGCATGTACATCGCGCTGCGCCTGCTGCGCGACGGTGCCCACACGACGATCACGACGCGCTTCCCACGCGATGCGGCGAAGCGCTTCGCGGCGATGGCCGGCAGCGCCGGCTGGCTGCATCGCCTGCGCATCGTCGGCATCGACCTGCGCGACCCCGCTCAGGTCGTGGCGCTCGCCGACACCGTCGCCGCACAGGGACCGCTCGACATCCTCATCAACAACGCCGCGCAGACCGTGCGCCGCTCGGCCGAGGCGTACCAGCCGCTCATCGAGGCGGAGGCCGCGCCGCTGCCGCCCGGCCCGCTCCCGGAGCTCGTCGCCCTCAGGCCGGGCGCGCACTGGACGCCGACGCGGCATGCCCTGAACGAGCTGGCCGTGAGCACCGGCTCGACCTCGCCGCAGCAGATCGCGGCGGCGCGCGCGGTCGACGCCGGTGGGCTCGTGCCGGACCCGCACCCGGTCAACAGCTGGATCCAGCGCGTCGACGAGGTCGATCCGATCGAGCTGCTGGAGGTCCAGCTGTGCAACGTGACCGCGCCGTTCATCCTCGTCGGTCGCCTGCGTCGCGCGCTGGCGGCGGCGGCCGCAGCCGGGCAGCGCGCATACGTCGTCAACGTGTCGGCCATGGAGGGTCAGCTGAACCGCGGCTACAAGGGCCCCGGGCACCCGCACACGAACATGGCCAAGGCCGCACTGAACATGCTCACCCGGACGAGCGCCGTGGAGCTGCGCGGCGACGGCATCCTCATGACGAGCGTCGACACCGGCTGGATCACCGACGAGCGCCCGCACCCCACGAGGATGCGCCTCGCCGACGAAGGCTTCCACGCCCCGCTGGACCTCGTCGACGGCGCCGCACGGGTGTACGACCCGATCGTCCGCGGCGAGGCGGGCGAGGACCTGTACGGCCTCTTCTTGAAGGACTACGAGCCGGCGCCCTGGTAGGCGGACGCCCTAGACCGTGGGTCTAGATCCCGGCGAGGAAGTCCAACCCGATCCGGTCGAGGAACCTCTGCGCCTCGATGTTGAGCTGCGCGAGCTCGCCGGTCCAGATGAGCACGCCCATGACGATGAGGATGGCGCCGCCGGCGGCGACGATCACGCCGTAGTGGCGCTTGACGACGGCGAACAGCGACGTCATCCGCCGGAACGCGATCGCGGTGAGCAGGAACGGGATCGCCAGGCCGGCCGAGTAGACGGCGAGCAGGAGCGCGCCCTCGCCGGTCGATTCCGAGATCGCGGCGGTTCCGAGGATGCCGGCCAGCGTCGGGCCGACGCACGGCGTCCACGCGATCGCGAACGCCGCTCCGGCGAGCAGCGGCCCGCCGCTGCCCGCGCGCTCCATGAGCGTGTCGACGTGCCATTCGCGGTTGAGTTTGGCGATGAACGGCGTCGCCATGAACAACACGCCCATCACGATGAGCACGCCGGCCGAGACCTTCTCGAGCGTCGACTTGTTGTCGTACAGCGCGCCGCCGAGCTTCGTCGCGGTCAGACCGAAGGCGATGAAGATCGCCGAGAAGCTCGCGACGAACAGCAGCGCGGGGCCGAGCACCTGCCACAGCGGTGCGCGGTCGAGATCCTTCGGCTTGACGCCCGAGACGGCCGACAGGTACCCCGGCACGAGCGGCAGCACGCACGGGCTGAGAAACGACACGAAGCCCGCGGCGAGCGCCGCGAAGAACCCGACACTGGATGGATTGTTCACGGCTTCCAGGATGACCGATGCGCTGAGGCGGGGCGGCGGATCACCCGGTGAGGACGGCGCCGTCCCCGATCTGCCGCGGGTGGTCCTCGTCGCCGTGCTCGACGGCGACGTCGCCGATGACGACGACGCCCGCACCGAAGCGCACGTCGCCGCGCACCCGCAGGCGCTCGCAGCCGCGCAGTGACGGCGGCCCCCCTCCGAACCGCACGTCGAAGTCGCTCAGCAGCTTGTAGTAGCGCGGGTCGAGCTCGACGAGCGGTGGGCGCCCGTCGCGCTGGGGCGCGACCTCGATGCGCCCGTCGTCGTGCAGCACGTAAGCGTCGGAGCGCAGCGCCAGGAGGTCGTCGGTCGTCTTGACGGGCGCGAAGCGCGTCTTGGGCACGCGGATCGCGCGCGCGTCCTCGAACGCGTCGATCGCCGCCCCCATCGCCGTCTCGAGCTGCAGCACCGCCGGCGACTCGCAATCGGTGGGATCGACCGTCTTGCGGTTGACGATCATCGGCAGGCCGAGCACGCCGTCGCGCTCGTCGAGCACCGCCTTCAGCGACGGCAGGTGCACCCACAGCGTGTTCGTGTTGAAGAAGCGGTGGCGCTCGATGTCCTGGAAGGCCGCGAGATCGCTGTCGGCCGTTTGCGCGACCTCGCGCAGCACCAGGCCGCCGCCGTCGCTGCGGCGCGCGAGGTGGCCGCCCTTGCGGTCGGCGGGTGTGCGGTCGGCGACCTCCATCGCGAACGGGATCTCCTCGCGCGCGAACCACGCGAGGATCCGCGGGTCGAGGACCGCCCCGAGGTTGTCGGCGTTGGCGACGAACGCGAACTCGTAGCCACCGTCGAGCAGCGCGTCCAGCATGCCCGAGCCCAGCAGCGACGGGTACAGGTCGCCGTGGCCCGGCGGCGCCCACTCCAGCGCCGGATCGTCGGGCCACTCGATCGGCTCGAGGTCGGTGGCGGCGAGCTTGGGCACCTTGCTCTGGACGAAGTCCGCGGGCACGCCGTCGACGGGGAGGTCGTCGTAGGCAGCGAGCGCTTCAAGCGAGGCGTCGCGCGTGGCGAAGCTGTTCATGAGCACGAGCGGCAGCTGCGCGCCGGTGCTCTCCCGCAGGTGCTGGATCTGGCGCACGGTGATGTCGAGGAAGCTCAGCCCGTCCTTCACGGGCAGCAGGGACTTCGGTGCGGTCATGCCCATGCTCGTCCCGAGGCCGCCGTTGAGCTTGATGACGACGGCGCGTTGGAGCGCGTCGCGCGCGCCATCCTCGTCGTCGGGGAGCTCGTCGGCGTCGGGCAGCGACTCGACCGCTTCGAGGTCGGACTCGCGCAGCACGCCCTCCTCGCCCGAGCGCAGCAGATCGCGGTAGTGCTCGAACGTCGCGATCGCGGCATCGGCCGCGCCGTCGGCGCGCATCTTGTCGACGCTGGCGTCGCTCACGGCGCCGGAAGGTTATCCGGCGAGCGCTTCGCGGACTCGCGAGGCGGGTCGGCGGGGGCGAATCCGGCGGTCGTGGCACCTATGGCTCGACATGCGCAGCAAATACGCCACGACCGCCCGGATCGCGGCCGGCCAGCACGGCCGGGTCGCCCGGCGGCAGCTCATCGCCGCGGGAGTCGATCGCAACACGATCCAGCGCTGGCTCAAGGATGGCCGGCTCCATCGGGTGCACAAGGGCGTCTACGCAGTCGGGAATCGAGCGCGGTCGCTGCGCGCCCACTACATGGCAGCGGTCCTCGCAGCCGGCGATGGCGCCGTGCTGAGCCACGCGGCCGCGGCACACCTGTTGGGGATCCTCCGAGGCCGCCCACCCGCCCCGGAGGTCACCGTGCCGACCACAGCGCACCGCCGGCGACCTGGCATCGTCATCCACCGGGTGGCGCACCTGCCCGTTCTCGATGCCGTGACGTGGCACGGCATCCGGACCACCGACGCGCCCCGCATCCTGCTCGACCTGGCGCGCCGTCTCCCGCTGCCGGACCTCACCCGCGCCTGCCACGAAGCCTGGATCCACCACGACACGACCCCCCGCGACATCGACGCCTGCATCGCCCGCAATCCGACGAAGAAGGGCGCCGCCAAGCTCCGCCGCGCCCATGGCGCGGACGTCACGCTCAGTCACCTCGAAGACGGCTTCCTGGATCTCCTCAAAGCCCACGGCCTCCCGCTCCCGCGCACCAACATCGACTACAAGGGCGACAAGGTCGACTGCCGCTGGCCGGACCGCGACCTCACCGTCGAGCTGCTCAGCTACCGCTACCACGCGTCGCGACACGCCTTCGAATCCGACGTCGCCAGACGGCGGCGCTCGAACCACCGCGCCTACACGTATGGCGACGTCGTCGAACGCGGCGCGGAGACTGCGGCGGACATCAGGCGGCAGCTCGCGAGCCGCCGCCGGTAGCGTGGGCAGGCATGGCCGACCGCTTCAAGTCCTATCTGCGCCGCGCCGATGAGCTGCTGCGCGACGGCGACCTCAGCGGCGCGGCGGGCCACGAGCGCCTCGCGCGCCAGACCCTGGAGCAGCTCGGCTCGCCTCCGGACCTCGCGGCCAAGCTGCACGCCCAGCGCGGCGAGCGGGCGCTGCGCCAGGCCGACTACCCGCTCGCCGAGCAGGCCTTTGCGGAGACGGTGGCCGCGCTGCGCGAGGCCGGCGGCGGCGGCCGCGAGCTGTTCGACGCGCTGCACCGCCTCGGCCTCGCCCGCGCGCATCAGGGCTCCGACGAGCGGGCGCTCGAGGCCTTCGACGAGGCGCTCGCGGTGGCCACGACGATCGGTCCGGCCTTTCACTCCGCCGCCTCGACGCACATCGCCCGCGCGGAGTCGCTGCGGCGCGTGGCCCGCCGCGCCGACGCGGAGACGAGCCTGCGGGCGGCGATCGCGCTCGCCGACCACGCCCCGGCGGACGGCCGCCAGCGGATCGCCGATGCCGCGCGCCGCGCGCTCGACGGGCTGAGGCCGGGCTCATCGAGTCGCGAGCGCCCACGCCCCGCCGCTGCGCCCGCCGCCTCGCCGCCGCCGGCCGCGGCCAGGC
>JBOGYT010000080.1:0-6780 GCA_050696955.1 Solirubrobacteraceae bacterium
GTCTGTCCTGGGGCGGCACCGTCGTACAGGAGCTCTACCGCCACCATCCGGGGCTCGTCGCGACCCTGATCCTCATCGATACCTACGCCGGCTGGAAAGGCTCGCTACCCGACGACGAGGTGCGCGCCCGGGTCGCGGGCGCGCGTCGGATGCTCGCAGCGCCCGCCGAACAGCTCGATCCCACGCTTCCCGGGCTGTTTGCCGGCGACCCGCCGGCCGAGTTCGTCGCGCTGCTCGAGGACATCGCCGCCGCCGTGCGCCCCGACAGCCTCAGGACGCAGCTGTTCGTGATGGCCGAGGCCGACCAGCGCGACCTGCTGCCGCGCATCGCCGTGCCGACCCTGCTGATCTGGGGGGAACTGGACGCGCGCTCCCCGCTCAGCGTCGCACGCCAGCTCGAGCAAGCGATCCCGGACACCACGCTCGTCGTGATCCCCCGCTGCGGACACGTCAGCAACCTCGAACAGCCCGAGCAGTTCAACGCCGCCGTGCGCCAATTCTGCCGCGCGCACCCGCCACGATAACCCCGTACGAGAGTGCAGCAGGTCACGCCCAGCCGCACGAGCCGGCGAGCACCTCTCCGTCGAAACGCGCACATTCGCCCAGCTCGCGGCGGGCCAGCTCGGCGATAGTGCGGGGTCCCGTCGAGGGCGTTCAAGGCCAGGACGGAGGCGAGGTTGCTCCCCATCGAGGGCTGCCCGATGCTCGCGGGGTTCCTGGACGAGCTCCGCGACTTCGACCTGCAGGCGACGGATAATCGTCGTCTTCCCCAAAAGCAGGAGTGGCGCGATGTGCGGCGGCGCGGATCGCCCGCGCCGCCGCACATCGTTCGCCAGATTGAGCGCGGACGGGGTGCTCAAAGGTCCTCGGGGTTCACGTCCCGGGTAGCCCGCACGCGCAGATCGATGCCGAGCTCGTCGCCGGCGCGCAGTGTGCCGCTGACGAAGCGAGATCCCTGGCGTGTTCCGGTGTCGGAGGTGTCCGTGGTGCCGCCCGCGTCGTCGGTCTCGGTGTCGCTGTCCTCCTCGTGATCGCCCATCGTCTCCACGGCGAAGCCGACGGCGACGCCGATCCCGAAGCTCACGAGAGCGGCGGCTGCCACCACCACGATTGCCTTCTTCAGGTCTGCGCGCGACGCGGCGGCCGATGACGTCCGGGCGCCGAACAGCTCGAGATCGATCGTGCCGTCGGGCTGGACGGCACGATCGATGAGCTCCCAGAACTCTCGTGGGCTCATGGTCGGGCCGAGGATCCGCGCGCCGCCGCCTGAGGCCCACGTGCGCAGCGTTTCCCGTCGATCCCGCTTGAGCTGCGCGAGGACTTCCTGAGTGGTGACCTGTGGCGCAGTGGGCGGATCGGCTGGTCCTGCGAGCGCGCGCGTGACCACCAGCGTGAGCGTGCCGGCGCGTGGATCTGGGTCCAGGACGATTGTGGAGCGTTCGTTCTGTGGCGCATCGTCGTCGCCACCGTCGTCGCCGCCGTCGCCGTCGGCGGGTTCGGTTTCGGTGTCGTCATCCAGGGCCTCACCCAAGTCGTGGCCAACTTGGTATCCGGCCGCTCCCGCGGCCAGGCAAAGCCCGACTATCGCGACGGCCGTCTGGTACGCCGCGTTGACGATGAAGATCGTCGGGGTGGGCCCGTCGGCTGAGGGGGCTGACAGTGCCGACATGTTGACACTGCCGTTGTCGCGAACCACCGTCTCGAACATTTCCCAGAAGTCGCCGACATCGATCGGCTCAGACGCGATGCGCCAGCGGCGCTCTCGTAGCATGATCGCGGTTCCGCTTCGGTCTTCCCTCTGTCGCGCGAGAAACTCCTGCACGCTCAGCTTTTGCGTCGTGAGGCTTTGGTCGATGATCTGGGCCATGGCGCACTCCTTGGATAGCGGTTGTCGTTCAGCGCTTACAGGAGGAGCTTGGTTGAGCGGGCGCAGCGTGTAATCGGGGGAATCCCTCATCTGCCCCCCGGGTGTGCGCGACCTCACAGACCTTCGGGGGGCCGGACGTGGAAGGGTGCGCTGACGGGGTAACAGTCATCGCCGAGGCCGTGACGGCGCACATAGGAGGATCCATTTCATGTGTTGCATGTGCAGCCGGGGCGTGCACGACTGCGGCCTGTGCGAGCAAGGCCGAAGAGGGGATGCCGTCACGAGGTGGATGGCGTGTATCTCGATCGCGGTCACCCGTCGGTCCTGTGCGTGAGGTGCCGGTAAGCCTTCGTCGGTCGCGAGTCGGAGCTTCGGCGAGCGAGCGATGTGCTCGACGCGGTCGGCGGCGAGTCTGCGCGCGCGCTTGCCGTAGCGGGTGAGCCGGGGATCGGCAAGACCCGTCTGTTGTGTGACCTTGGCGCGCTCGCCAAGCGTCGGGGGCAACTCGTATTGTCGGGGCGCGCGACAGAATTCGAGCGTGACCTGCCCTTCGGCGTGTTCGTCGACGCGCTTGAGGAGCACCTGCGGGCGCTGGAGCCACAGAAGGTCCAGCGCCTTGGCACGCAGCTGGGGGCCGAGCTCGCGCAGGTGTTTCCGGCCCTCTCGGGGCTCGCGCCGGCGCCGGCGCCGTTGCTCGCCGACGAGCGCTACCGGACGCACCGTGCCGTGCGCGAATTGCTCGATCGCCTGTCTGCTGCCCGGCCGATGGTGTTGGTGCTAGACGATCTGCAATGGGCCGATCACGCCTCCGTCGAGCTGCTCTCGGCGCTGCTGCGCCGTCCACCCAACACGGCTGTGCTGCTGGCCGTCTCGCTGCGCCCGCATCAGACGGACGCTCGGCTGGCGAGGGTGCTCGCGCAGGCATCGCGCGAGGGCTGGTTGGAGCGTCTGGAGCTGTGTCCGCTCAGCTACCACGACGCTGAGCAGCTGCTGTCGCCCTTGCTCGGCGCGAGTCTGAAGGCGTCGCTGTACGCGCAGGCGGGCGGCAACCCGTTCTATCTGGAAGAACTCGCGCGATCGCTGCGGCCCGGCGCGACGGTCACGGTCCAATGCTGGCATCGGTGAGCCAGCGGCGAGCGAGAACATGGCGCTGCCGCCGCCGGTCGCGGTCGCGCTCGCGCAGGAGTTCGGGCTGCTCGGCTCGGGCACGCGCAGGCTGCTGGAGGGCGCCGGGTGGCGGGCGATCCGTTTGACCCCGAGCTCGCGGCGGCCATCGCCGAGCTGCCAGAGGCCACCGCACTAACGGCGCTCGACGAGCTGCTGGAGCGCGATCTCGTGCGCCCGACAGAGGTGCCGAGAAGCTTTCGCCTGCGCCATTGAGAACGACGGCTTGCGCTGGCCCCGGCGCGACGTCGTTCCCAGCACGGCGGCGGTACCGGTGGTGGCTGCGGTCTTGCACGACAGCACGCCCTCCTGAACGTCGGGCCGGATCGGCGTCGGTGATGAACGACAGCTGCTGCACCATCGGGTCGTCCCGCCCCGTCAGCGCTCGTTCCACCAGTTGCATGCGATCCACCCGATGACGAATCCGCACGCGCAGCACAGCACGCCGCAGATCGCAGCGATCACCATGAGCGCGTTCACTGCTGCCACCGCCGCGGGCACGCCCGCGCCGCGGGCTCCGCCGGCTTCGGCGCGCGGCCCCGTTCCCGGATGAACAGGCGCCGAGCAACGAGGCGGTGGCCGTGCCTCAGGTAGATGTCTCGTACATATACCACGCGCCGCGCACCGGTCCAGTGCGGGTCTCGCGCCGGGGCGGCGCCCTTCGAGCCACCGCTTGCGTCGAGCTGCCTTGCGATCGCTGGATGCGACCTAGTTGACGTGCCCAGGAGCACCGCCATGATCGACGAAGTTCGCGACCAGCTCATCGAGTACCTCGAGGATGTGCACGCGCTCGAGCAGCACGTCAAGCGCCAGCTGCAGGTGCTGATCGAAACCGAGAAGGACCCGGAGTTCAACCAGATCCTCAGGCTCCACGTGGTGGAGACCGTCACGAGCGCTCACTGCTCGAGCGACTGCAGGCCTTATGACCGTGGGCCATCTGCGGTCAAGGACGCGGGCGCGATCTTCACCGCGATGAGCAAGGGACTCATCGACAAGGTCCGTCACGCCGGCGACTGGGCCACGGTCACGGTCGCCAAGCGCAACGGAGCAGACGAGCAGCGGATGGCCAACGAGATCGCCAGGCGGTGGGAGCGCGCCGTCCACGTGTCCCTGCCACGGGCGCGCGCCCGGGACCTAGGCGAACCCACGCCGCGCGCCACCAGGTCGGCCGACGCACGCCTAGGTGGCGCGCACACTGAGCGTGCCGTAGGGTCAGCGTCATGAAAGTCGCGATCGCCGGCAAGGGCGGGGCAGGCAAGACGACGATCTGCGGGACGCTCGCGCGGCAGCTCGCGCGGCAAGGCTACGAGGTGCTTGCCCTCGACAACGACCTGAACCCCAACCTGCCGCTGACCGTGGGGATCCCGGCCGAACGACTGACGGACCTGCCGACGATGTCGTCGGACATCGTGCGGATCGTCGACGGCCGCTACGAGCTGACCCAGTCATTGGACGAGATTCGCGAGGCGCACGCGCTGCAGGCTCCCGACGGCGTCACCGTGCTCGTCGCGCACGAACCCAAGGAGGCCGACACCGGCTGCATGGGCCGCTTTCACGTGGCGATGCGCGCTGTCGTCGGCGCCGCGCCGAACTCGCAGAACTACATCTGTCTGCTCGACACGGAGGCCTCGACGGAGCACCTGAAGGTCGGGACAGCCAAGCACGTCGACGTGCTCTACGCAGTCGTCGAGCCGTACTTCAAGTCGCTGGAGACCGGCCGCCGAGTCCTCGCGCTCGCGCGCGATCTGGGCATCGAGCATTTGGCGCTGCTCGCCAACAAGGTGCGCGACGGCGAGCTCGAGGTCGTGCAGCGCTTCGCCGATGAGCATGGCCTCGGCGTGATCGGCGCGATCCCCTACGACGAGTGCTTCCGTCACGCCGAGCGCGCGGCGGTTGCGCCGATCGACGACGCACCGCAGGCGCCAGCCGTCGTCGCGATCGGCAAGCTCGCACGCAAGCTCGTGCGCGGCTAGATGATTGACTCCACGCGGCGGGCGTCGCGCAGGGGTTAGTTGGGCGCAGGTCGAAGTCGGCTGAGTACGACCGACCCAAGCGGAGGTCAAAGAGGTCACCGGACTGCCGGGCCGTGAGCGCATCACACCCCCGCAGCGGGTCTGCAATCACGTCGATCGGGCTTGCGCTCGACGCCGCTGTCTAGTATGTGTACGCCACACATACTGTCGGCACCTTCCTCCGGCAGTCGAGCGCTTGACCGCACAGCGCGCTCGAGGGGTGCGGCCCGTGGTCCCATTGCCAGGCCACGGGCCGCGCACCCGTTGCAACGCAGGCGAGAACCCAGGGCAAGCTCGCCGCGACACGAGGCGACCCCGAGCGATCCCGATGACCAGCCGCGGGTCAGCCGCCGTAGCAGTGTTCTCAGACGTTCTTCGCTGCGGTGGGCGCCCGAAAACGGGCCTGCATCACGAGCGGTACTTGGCACGTTCGCGCTCGCGCGTGTACCGTATGTGATTCAAGCACCTAGAAGGGGGACAGTGATGGAACCAAGCGTGGAGCAGGCCACCGTCGCCGACGACGCCACAAGCGCGTCACCGAGGCTTCCTCCGATGGGCAGGTCTGGCAAGTACGAAGGACGCGCTCCGCGGCACACCACGCCGTTCGAGATCGAGTCCAACGTCTTGCGGATCGCGATCCAGATTGCCCAAGGGCGCCCCGCGACGTACGACTGAGCCGATCGCACGGCGTCGATCGCGCCTGCGGTGCGCGGGTGACGCGATCAGAACGCTGTTTCTGTGCAAGGCCCGGGCGCGGCGGACCTGAAGGTGGGCGCCGCTCGCGCCCTCGGCCCGGCCGATGTCAGTCCCGCCGGCAGCAGCGACTCATCGTCGCCGACGGCACACGGCGTTTAACGACAAAGGAACGGCCGACGTCGGTTCCGTTCGACGTCGGGTGACAGCTGCGCCAACAGCGCAAGGATTTCACGCTGAGCGTCAGCGGCGTCTCGTCGCGGGCGTTGCTGCTGGTGGTACACGTGGGCTTGGGGTAGGACTGCCGCGGATGATGGCGATCGGTCTTCAAGCATGCTGAGCGCGCTGGGTTGGGGCGCGTTGGCTGCCGTGTCGTTGGTGGTCGGGGCGCTGCTGACGTTTGCGCGGTCCTGGTCGGACGGGCAGATCGGCCTCGTGCTCGCCTTCGGGGCTGGAGCACTGATCAGCGCGGTCAGCTTCGAGCTCGCCGAAGAGGGCGTCAAGGCCGGCGGGTTGGGGTGGACGGCCCTCGGCCTCGGGCTGGGCGCCATGACGTACTTCACGCTCGATGGCGTGATCGAGCGCCGCTTCGCAGGCGGCAACGCAACCGACGACGCTGGGGTGGGACTCGCGCTCGGCGCATTTCTCGACGGATTGCCAGAGCAAGCCGTCCTCGGGATCGGGCTGGCATCCGGTGCCGGCGCCGGCGTGAGCCTGCTCGTAGCAATCTTCGTGTCAAACGTCCCGGAGGCGATCGGCTCTGCACGCGACATGCAACGTGCGGGCACCAGCCGCAGCCGCATCCTGCTGCTCTGGTCGGTCGTCGCAGCGTGCTGCGCGCTGGCCACCGTCATCGGCTACATCGCGGCGGACGCCGCGACGCGGGAGCTCCGCAGCTTGATCGACGGCTTCGCGGCCGGCGCGCTCATCGTCATGCTGGTCGACTCGATGATCCCCCAGGCCACGCGCGGCGCCGGCCGCGTCGCCGGACTCGCCACGACCCTGGGCTTCGCCGTCGCCACCGCCCTCTCAACCATCTCGTGA
>JBOGYT010000081.1:0-5601 GCA_050696955.1 Solirubrobacteraceae bacterium
CCGCGACGCGAGCCGCGTCGCCGCGCGCAAGAGCTTCGGGCGCCGGCGATCCGATACGCCACGGCCGAGGCGCCGCACCCCGCACCCAGCGGGCGCGAGGTGCCGTGCCAGGCGCAGGCGCCGCGACAGCACCGACGCGCCGACGCCGGCCCGGGCGACATGCTCAGACGTGGTCGTGGGCTCGGCCATCAGCCCCGCGCCTCGAGCATGTCGGCCTCGCGCAGGAACCGGCGCCGGTCATCGTGCTCGAGGTCCAGCAAGGTGTCCAGCGGCCAATGGAAACAGTGGGCGAGCCGGGCCACCTCCGCAAGCAGCTGATGCGAAGATGGCCACGTCATTCCCCCGGCGGGCCGTCCGAGATCTCGCTCATATCCACCTCGAACTCGTGCGCGCAGTCCGGGCACGAGATGACCCCCACCGAATCGCCGTCGATGTTGATGCGCTCGTACAGCCGCTGGAGGTGATCGAAGTCGGCGGCGAACAGTCCCTCGATGAGCGCGGGGTTGATGTCCGTCACGTCGCCGATGCGGGTGACCACGCGCGCGAGGAGGAGCACCGTGAGGTACGCCTCGTTCTGGCGCACGCCCGGGTCTCGCAGCGGCTCGATCTCGTCTCGCGCGGTCGCGAGCCGCATCGTGCCCATGCGGTGCACGGTGCCGCGCGCGTCGACATACCCGCGCGGCAGCGTGAACGCGTGCTCGGTTCGCAGCGACGGTGTCTGCTCGAGGGTCGTCACACGCGCTCGAAGCCTTCGTGCGCGATCTCGATCTCCTCGACGAGGATCTCGTTACCGGCGGCGTTGACGCCCGGCGCGCTGTACCTGCAGGGCCATCCCTGGACGAACTTGTAGGTCACGACCGGTGAGCCCTGCCAGTCGATGATGTCGATCTGCCCGTCGGTGCGAGCTCCGGTGATGTCTCCGTCGATGACCTTCTTGCGCCACGTCCACAACTGGTTGTCGGTGTCGATGCCGCGCTTGAGCGTGATGTTCGACCACTTCAGCTGGCCGGGGAACTTCTGCACGAGCGCCTTGCCCTGCGCGTCCGTGGTCGTGTGGTCGACGACCGTGGTCTCGCTGGCCAGGCCCGAGCACTCCTTGAAGTAGCCGGCCGCCTGGGCGCCGCCCAGGTCGAGCGTGAAGTAGTACGTGCCGGCGGTTGACTGCTGTGCGTCTGGCATTTCGATGTCCTCCTGGGCTTAGGCGGCTTCGCCGGCTTCGATCTGGTACTGGCTGATGCGGAACACGACGAACTCGGCCGGCTTCACGGGTGCGACCCCGATCTCGACGGTCACCTGACCGGCCTCGACGAGGTCGGGCGGGTTCGTCTCCGCGTCGCACTTGACGTAGAAGGCCTCCGCGGGCGTCGCGCCGAACAGCGCCCCCTCGCGCCACGTGCGCGTGAGGAAGTTCGTGGCCGAGATCTTCAACTTCATCCACAGCCGCTGGTCGTTGGGCTCGAAGACCGCCCACTGCGTCCCCTCCATGATCGACTCGGAGATGTAGTTGAAGAGGCGCCGTACGTTGATGTAGCGCCATTCCGGGTCGCTGGACAGCGTGCGCGCCCCCCAGATGCGAATGCCGCGACCCGAGAACGAGCGGATGCAGTTGATGCCGCTCTTGTTCAGAGCGCCCTGCTCGTCGCCGGTGATCTGGAACTCGAGGTCGTTGACGGCGAGGAGCACCTCGTTGGCCGGCGCCTTGTGCACGCCGCGCGTGCCGTCCGAGCGCGCCCAGACGCCTGCCACGTGCCCGCACGGGGGAATGAGCAGCGGCGTCTTGCCCCCGCTCAGCGGATCCATGACCTCGATCCAGGGGTAGTAGAGCGTCGCGAACTTCGAGTCGTAGCCGGCGACGTCCATCCTCCAATCGCCGATCGCCTGCGGCTTCATCCCCTTCGGTGCGTCGAGAATCGCCATGCGGTCGGCGGCGTTCTCGCAGTGGGCGATCATCTTGCCTTGCAGGTCCTTGAGCACCGCGGTGTCGCCGTTGCTCTGTAGCGCCATGAGATCCGGGACGCACAGCATCGTGATCTCGTCGATCGCGGCCAGGCCGCCGATGCCGGTCCGGTTGGCGACGTCGCCCTCGACGCCGGTGCCCGTCAACTCCTTGGCGTCGTCGGCGACGATCCCGAGCTCGTAGCTGCCGGCCGCGGGCGCGCGACCGACCTCGGGCAGGGCGGCGCCGGTCTCTTCGAGCTTGATGAGCTTGGACTGCTTGTTGACCTTCGTGGCGATGTTCGACGCGCCCGAGCGGGCGGTCAGGCCGTCGTACTCCTCGCGCTCCGAGCCGGCGGTGATGACGACCCTGTAGGTCGGCTCATTGCCTGCCGACGGCTTGTCCGCGCCCCCATTCCCGGAGCCCTCGGCGGGCTTGTCGGCGGCGGGCGCCTTGGCGTCGCCGCTCTCGCTCGCGCGCTGCGGGCGCTCCTCCTCGATCTCGAGCTTCACCGGGCCATCGACGTCAGGACGCGCCACGGCGCGATAGGCCTCGCGCCGCTCGTCGGTGCGGACCGGCAGCGCGGCCTGCGCAGTGGCGTCCTCGGCCACGCCGACCCGCGTGACGTAACAGGTGCCGCCGCCGTTGTGGAAGTAGCCGTACACCGCGTGGGCGAGGTAGGCGCCCTCCATGAACGGTCCGTTCTTCGGCTCGATCTTGTCTCCGAAGATGCGCGTGAACTGCGTCCAGTTCGAGATCTTCACCGCCGTGTTGACCGGCCCTCCCGGGGTCAGGCCGACGAACGCGGCGATCGCCGTCCCGACGCCCTCGATGGGCTTGGACTGGGCAGGGATCTCCTCGACGTACACCCCTGGGGTGAGGTAGTTGGGCATGCTGGATTACTCCTGTGCGTTGTCGTGGCGGCGGCTGAGCTCGAGGCGCAGGCCGTCGGCGGCGGTTGCCGGGCAGCGGCGGATCGTGGACGTGCCGGGATCGAGTACCTCGATCCGCTCGTCGCTGGGACAGAAGATGAGCGTGGCCGTCGGCGCGGCCGCCCGCAGGCGGTCGCTCAGTGCCTTGGCGCCGCGAGGATCCCCGCCGAGGATGATCACGTCGGGCGCGAGCTCTCCGGCTGCGCTGACAGCCGCGTCGGTCTCGTCCTCGTCCCCGACGATCTCCACGCTGCCGTCCATCGACAGCGTGCTGCTCACGCCCAGCCTGACGAGCGGACCGAGCGGGCCGAGCAGCACCCGGGAGTCGCGTTCGTCAGGGCTCACGGCGCGACCCTCTCCGAGCGGGTGCACTCCACGCCAGGGCATCGCGGGCAGTCATTCGGGCACCGGTGGGTGCCCTCGGGGGCTCAGCTCGTGGGCGTCGCGATCCCGAGTTCGATCTCGACGCCGAGACCGGGCACGACGAGCTCCTGCTCGGCCTCGGTGCCGTCGTCGGCGCGCACGACGCAGCGATGGCGGCCCGCGTTGACCCGCTCGAAGGCGAAGCGGCCGTCGGGGCCCGTCGCGGTGAACGCGCCGGCGTCGGGCAGCGCCACCCAGACGTTGGCCAGCGGGCGGCCCTCGGGGTCGCGCACGATCCCGCCGCTGCGGTGCAGCTCCTCGAAGGACCGCGACGAGGTCAGATCGCGGTCGCCGACCCGCAGCGTCTGCGTGCGCACCTCGGGCCCGCCCTGCACCGCGACGCCGGGCTCGCACGCGAGCGTCACGATGTAGTCCAGCGACACCTTGTACTGGCCGCCGACGGCGCTCCAGAAGTCAGCGCGCCCGTCCCCGGAGGGCACGCCGATCCGCGACGTGATCGCGAACCGCTGGCTTCCGGGGTCCGCGAGCGCGCCGGCGAGCGTCTCGCGTGGCAGTTCCTGAAACGCGTTGAGGATCGCCAGCACCTGCGACAGCAGCCGGTGCTCGTCCTCCACCACGCGCGTCCACGCGGTGACGGCGTACGAGCACTCGATGCGCAGCGGCGGGCGGTCCATCCGTGCCGCGCCGTTGCCGCGCTCCTCGCGCCAGGTGCGATCGCGCAGGTCCTTCGCCTCGCGCACGTCGTAGAGGAACAGGTCGACGCATGGCGTCGTCAGCGCCGAGGACCAGTCACGCGCGGGCGCGTCGAAGGCGATCTGCACCCCCTCGAAGCCGTGTCGCTCCAGCTCGCGCTTGAGCAGCGCGCGCAGCGACTCGTCCAGGTCGGAGAACATCGTGTTGAGCGGCACCTGGATCGTGAGCGCCACGGAGCAACGGTATCCGCGCCGTCCCGTGCCCCGCTGCCCCCAGGGGCAGCCATAGGGGCAGGAACCGCGTCCCTAGCCGGCGTCGAAGTCGGCGTCGAGGGTCAGCCGCCCGAGCTTGGCGTACTCGACGGCGACCGCCCGCAGCAGGTGACGCATCTCGATCGGCGCGCCCTCGTCGGCGGCAAGGAAGGCCGCGGCCAGCGAGCAGTTGCGGATCGAGCCGCCGGCGAGCTTGAAGCGGCCGGCGAGCAGCGCCGCGTCGACGTCGTCGGCGAGCGGGGCCTGCGCCGGCAGCAGCCTGCGCCAGATGCGCTCGCGGTCGTCGGGCTCGGGGAACGGGAAGTCGACGAGAAAGTCCAGGCGCCGCAGGAACGCGTCGTCCATGTTCTTGCGGAAGTTCGTCGCCAGGATGACCGCGCCGGGATAGTCCTCCATCTTCTGCAGCAGGTACGCCACCTCGATGTTCGCGTAGCGGTCGTGGGAGTCGCGCACCTCGGTGCGCTTGCCGAACAGCGCGTCGGCCTCGTCGAAGAAGAGGATCGCGTTGGACCCCTCGGCGGCGGCGAAGATGCGGTCGAGGTTCTTCTCGGTCTCACCGATGTACTTCGAGACGACCCCGGCGAGATCGATGCGGTAGATGTCGAGGCCGAGCTCGTTGGCGAGCATGCGCGCCGCCATCGTCTTGCCGGTGCCCGACTCGCCCGCGAACAGCACCTTCAGGCCCTGCGAGCCGGAGACGAGCCGCTCGTAACCCCATTGCGACAGCACGAGATCGCGATGGCGCAGGTACGCCGAGACGGAGGCCAGCAGCTCGCGCTGGCGCGCGGGGAGGACGAGGTCGTCCCACGTGTACGCCGGATCCAGCCGCGACGCGAGGCGGCCGATGTCGGCGCTCGATGCCTGCCGCGCGCCCGCGTCGAGGTCGGCCGGCGCGGGCCGCGTCTCGTCTCGTACCGCGGCGGCCATGGCGGCGATCTGCGCGGCGTGCTCGATCTGGTGCATCGAGAGGCGGAACTTCGCCGCCACCTCGGTGACGTCGTCGAGGCCCGTGCACGCGCGCCACATCGCGCTGCGCTCGGCGAACGACGGCGGCGGGACCTCGACGACGGCGGGGGAGATGCCGCCGAGCGCCGCGGTCGCATCGCGCCCGCGCGCGCACAGGACGGGTCGCTCACGATCGGCGATCAGCGCCGCGACCGCCGCGCGGCGTTCGGCCGGCAGCTCGTCGATCCCCTCATAGGCGAGAAACGCGCCCTCCAGTCGCGCGCGCAGCGCGGCCCGCGCCGCGAGCTCGGGCAGGTCGGCATCGGGCCCCGAGAGGTCGACGAGCAGCACGGGCCGGTCGAGCGCCGCCGCGAGCAGCTCGGCGGCGTCCAGCCCGGCGACGAGCAGCGCCAGCGGGCTGTCGACACGGAGCAGCGTC
>JBOGYT010000082.1:0-8751 GCA_050696955.1 Solirubrobacteraceae bacterium
CGTGCGCGCGATCCTCCGGCACATACCCGACGCCGGCGTCGACGGCGGCGGCGGTGTCGCCGGGCGCGAGCCGGCGGCCGGCGACGAGCAGCAGCGCGGCGATCACGACCCCGGCGTGGGTGATGAAGAACGTGAAGAACAGGATCGACGGGAAGCCATGGCCGATGTCGGGCGTCAGCGTGGCCTGCAGCGCCGCCGTCAGGCCCCAGAAGTACGTCAGCTCGACAAGCGGGGGGCGCGGCTCCCAGAGCGCGGCGACCGCCACCAGCACCGCGACGTCGGAGAGATGAAGCGGGAGGTAGCGCCGCAGGGTCCACTCGCCCAGCGCCGCGGCGGCGATGTGATCGGTGACGAACGCGGCGAGGATCAGCACCGCCAGCGCCCGGGAGACCGCGACCCCCCACGCGGGCACAGCGCGCGCACGCCGGACGACGAGCACGGCCAGCGCCGCGGTCAGGGCGAGCACGGCCACATGCTCGGCGGCCAGGAGCTTCACGGCGAGAGGCTCCCAGCTTGCGGCGCTGCACGGGCCGCCGATGACACACGGGCCAGCCGGAAAGAGCGGGGAACGACGCCGTGTCGTATTCCCTCAGTCGGGTAGCCCGCTATCGTCGAAGGGCACATGTTGAGCGACACGATCTCCTTCGCGCGTGGCGCTCCGTCCCTGGACATCGTCGACATCGACGGTCTCCGGGACGCGGCGACGCGCGCCTTCACCAACGATCCCGGCGGCGTGACCGGCTACGGAACCGCCGTCGGCTACCCGCCCCTGCGGCGCTGGATTGCTTCCAAGCACGATGTCGACGAGCGCCAGGTGCTCGTCACGAACGGGTCGATGCAGGCCGACGCGTTCCTCTTCAAGACGCTCGTCTCGGCCGGCGACGTCGTCGTCGTCGAGAAGCCGACGTACGACCGCACGCTGCTGAACCTCACCGACCTCGGCGCCGACGTGCGGATGGTCTCGCTCGAGACCGACGGCATCGACACCGCCGAGCTGCGCGAGCTCGTGGCCGAGACGCCGCCGGCGCTCGTGCACATCATCCCGAACTTCCAGAACCCGGCCGGCTACACGCTGTCGCTGGCCAAGCGCCAGGAGCTGCTCGCGCTCGCCGCGGAGTACGGCTTCACGATCTTCGAGGACGACCCGTACCGCCACATCCGCTTCACCGGCGAGGGGCTGCCGACGATGCTCTCGATGGACGCGAGCGAGTCGGTCGTCTACGCGTCGTCGTTCTCCAAGACCGTCTGTCCCGGGATCCGCGTCGGCTACCTCGTCGGGCCGCAGGCGCTGATCGCCAAGATCCAGGCGCTCGCGACGAACACGTACATCTCGCCGAGCATGGTCGCCCAGTCGATCGTCTACGAGTTCTGCGAGTCGGGCGCCATCGACCGCTCGATCGCGACGGTCAAGGCCGCGCTGGCCGAGCGGGTCGACGCGCTGACGGCGTCGCTTGATCGCCATCTGCCCGAGGCGCGGTTCACGCCTCCCGAGGGCGGCTACTTCATGTGGGTCGAGCTGCCGCCCGGCAGCGACGTCGACGCGCTGCTGCCTGCCGCCACCGAGCGTGGCGTGACGTTCGTCAAGGGCTCGGACTTCCTGCTCGAGGGCGGCGACAACGCGCTGCGGCTCGCCTACTCGGGCGTGCCCGCGGGCAGCATCGACGAGGGCATCGCGCGGCTCGCCGACGCGTACCGCTCGCTGCGCGGCGCGGCCGCCGCCGCGTAGACGGCCGCCGCCGCGGCCCCGTAGCTCAGCCCGGCCCGGCTGGGCCCTGCTCCGGATGGACCTTGGGCTCGGGGTGCACGCCCTCGGCCACCCCGGGCGGGATCGGCTGCGGGTTCAGCGCCACCGCATCGCGCACCAGCGCGACGATCGCCTGAACGCGCAGCGCCTCCGGCGGCGGGTCGGGCGGCAGCGGCTGCGGGTTGAGGGCGACCGCGTCGAGCAGCGACGTCAGGGCGCCCTGGGCGCGCTCGTCCGACAGGCGCGCGGCCAGCTCGCGGATCTCGCCGAGGACGGCCTCGTCTGGATGGTGGCCTTCGTGATTGGACATGCGCGCTGCCCTCCGGTCGTGGAGTGCCTGTCCTATCCGACCGGCGGGCGCGGCGTCAAGACGCGGTCTCGGCGCCCTCCGGCGCGATGACCTGGATGCCGGCGATGGCCACTTCCGGAGGCTTCTTGGCGGTGCGCTTCGGACGCTCGGGGCGGCGCCACAGGCGCTTCTGCCACAGGCCCACGAGGCCGACGCGCCAGAAGAAGTAGCCGGTCTTGCCGGGCGTGATCGAGAAGTCCATGACGCGCACGTGGCTCAGGGCGCGCTTGGTCAGGTACGCCGCGCGCAGGACGAGCCCGAGCCGCGGGTAGAGCTTCTGCGGCTCGTGGCTCGCGCGCACGCGCTTCATCATCTGGCGCCACAGCCACGGCGACGGGCGGCACAGCGCGAGCACGTAGAGCAGCAGGTTCGCGGCGCGCGGCGGGACGAGCAGGTAGCTGTCGTCGATCTCGTCGATGTCCAGCCCGCGCTCCTTCATCGCCGCCTCGAGCCCGGTGTTCGGGATGACCTTCAGCGAGTAGATGAGCAGCGTGTACGGACGGTCCATGTCGTACAGCAGCTGGAGCGTCGCCTTGACGTCGTCGCGGCTCTCGATCGGGTTGTCCATGATGATGTCGTAGGCCCCCGGGATGTGGTACTTGGGGGCGAAGGAGGCGATGACCTTGCCGGCGTTGCGGACCTTCTCCGGCGGCGTCGGGCGCTTGTAGAAGTCGAGCATCGCCTGGCTGCCGCTCTGGATCCCCATCCGGACGCGGTTCATCCCCGCCCAGGAGAGCAGCTCGAACTTGTCCTGGCGGACGTAGTTGGGGATCACGCCGTAGACGGCGAACGGGATGCCGAGCTCCGCGCGCCACAGCTCGGCGAACTCCTCGAGCTGGCCGTAGGGGATCGCCATGAAGCTGTCGTCGTTGAAGCTGACGTGGCTGAGGTGCGGGAAGCGCGAGCGCGCGTCCTTGACCTGGTCGACCATGTACTGCGCGCTGGGATGGCGGATGCGCTTGTACTTCGCGTCGTTGGCGATGAACTTCGTGTTGCCGCAGTACGCGCAGTGAAACGGGCAGCCGATCGACCACAGCGTCATGTAGCTCAGGCCGTCGTTGGCGACGTAGTCGGCGTAGCCCATCGGCACGAAGCCGTGCTCCTTGGGGTCGTAGATGACCTCGCGCTCGGAGCCGTACTGCGGGAACGGCAGCGCCTCCATCTCCTGCACGCTCATGAGCGGCAGGAAGTGGTTCTTGATGATCTCGCCGTTGCCACCGTTGCCGTTGGCGTGCCGGTTGGGCTTGAACCAGAAGTTCTTCGTGTTCGTCGGGTCGCGGCCCTCCTTGAGGGCGGTGTAGAACTCCTCGAAGGCGAACTCGCCCTCGCCCGTGCAGATGGCGTCGACGTCGGCGAGGATCGCGTTCTCGGGCTGGATGATCGGATGTATCCCGCCCCAGATCTGGTACGTGTCCGGGCTCAGCTCGCGGACGCGCTTGATGACCCGCCGCGTGAGGTCCGCGTACCCGGTCATCGACGAGTAGCCGATGAGATCGGCGTCCTTGAGGCCGTGGGCCATCTCCTCGATCTGCTCGTCGCCGATGACCGGCTTGTTGCCGATCGTGCCCGCCAGCGCGCCGCGCACGCTGCGCCAGCGGCTCGTCGTCGTGATGTAGCACGACTCGGTGTCCGGCTCGAGCTGGGCGACGTAAGCCGCCATCTTGCGAAAGCCGCAAGACGTGATCCCGTCTTCGAGGCAGACCATCTTCGTCTTCATCCAGAGCACTTCTCCCCGGCTCGATCCTGCGCAGCGATATGCCATCCGAACGGGCGTTCCGCCGACGAGGCAGCGTACACGGTGCCCCCGGCGAAGTTACCGGGCTCCTACGGTCAGCGCCCGTAGCGCTCGCGCGCCAGCACGAGCTGCTCGGGCAGCGCGATCCGCGTCGGCGGTGACGGGTCGGCGATGACCGAGACGGTCTCGGCGACCGAGAACGTGACGGTGATCTCGCGGCCGTCCGCGCTCGTCACCGTGACCTCCTCAGCCGAATGCACGGCCAGCGTGCCCTTCATGCCCGGTTCGAGGCCGGAATCCTTGAGGTAGTGCAGCAGGTCCTCGGCCTCGTTCTCGAAGCGCAGGATCGTGACCGAGGCGCCCTCCTGCACGTCGGCGAGCGGCACTCCGTCGATGCGCGTCCCACCCTTGATCGGGTGCCCGTGCGGGCAGGTCTTCGCGTCGCCGATCGCGGCGACCATGCGCGCCTCGAGCACCGGCGACATCGCGTGCTCGAGCCGCTCGGCCTCCTCGTGCACCTCGTCCCACGGGATGCCGAGCACGTCGGTGAGGAAGCGCTCGATGAGCCGGTGGCGGCGGACGACGCCCTCGGCGTGATCCAGGCCGCTCGCGGTGAAGCTGATCGCCTTGTCGCGGGCGCGCGTGATGTAGCCGTCGCGTTCGAGCCGGCCGATCATCTCGTGCACCGTCGGCGCGGAGAGCTGCATCGCGCGGGCGACGTTGGCGCCGGTCATCGGGAGCTTGGCCTCCTGCAGCCAGAAGAGCGTCTGCAGGTACTCCTCCTCGGCGACGGTCGCGTGGTCGGTCGACATCGCGTTCGATGGTATCGGCCCGATCCAGCGCCGCGGGCATCGTCAATACGATCGCCTGCGTGCAGATCGGATCTGGCACGCGCGCCTTCGTCACGGGTGCGTCGCGCGGCATAGGCCGGTCGCTGGCGGGCGCCCTCGCCGCCCGCGGCGCCACCGTCGGTCTGGCCGCGCGCACCCGTCCCGACCTCGAACGGCTCGCCGCCGAGCTGCCCGGGACGCACCATGTCCTCGCGTGCGACGTCGCCCTCGCGGACTCGGTCGGCTCCGCCGTCGACGCCTTCGTCGCAGCCGCCGGCGGCCTCGAGCTGCTCGTCGTCAACGCCGGCATCGCGCACTACGAGCCGGTCGCCGATCAGGGCACCGACACGATCGAGCACATGACGGCGGTCAACTGGCTCGGCACCGTCTACACGGTGAAGGCGGCGCTGCCGCACCTCCTGGCGGCCGGCCGCGGCCACATCGTCGTGATGTCGTCGGGCGCCGGCCTGCGCGCGTTTCCCGGCGCCGCCGCCTACTCGGCGACGAAGGCCGCGCAGCGCGCGTTCGCCGACGGGCTGCATCACGAGCTGGCCGGCACCGGCGTGTCGCTGACGACGGTGTTCCCGGGAGAGGTCGCGACCGCGCTGCACGACCACGAGCGCGGATCGCTGCCCGCGTGGTACCGCGGCGGGGAGCGTGCGCTGTCGCCGGAGGATCTCGCTCGGCGGGTCGTGCGAGCCGTGGAGCGCGACGCGCGGCACCTGTACTACCGGCGGGCAGTGAGGGGGATGCGCGTCTTGGAGGGGGTATCGCCGCGCGTGGCGGATGCCGTGCTGCGGCGGCTGCGGGGGGAGAGCGCGGCGCCGCGGCGGGACTGAAACTGCATCGATAAGGACGAGGGTTCGTGTGGCGGGGGCGCTTCGCGAAGAGGGTGTGGGGATCCAGTACGCGTGAGGCTTACTAGATACCCACACCCCTCCCCGCGCGGCCTCGCGGGCCCCGCGGCGCTCCGAACCTCACGCCTTCATCGATGCTGTTCGTCAACCGCGCGCAGCCGGCATCCGCCGCCGCGGCGGATCGCTGCGCAACTCCACCGCCAACGCCTCGAGCCGCCGCTCGGCGAACGTCACGAACTCGCGCGTCGCCGGCGACAGCTGCGCGTCGCGGCGCCACGTGAAGGCGAACGTGTCGTAGATCGGCTCGGCGAACGGGACCCAGCCGAGCTGCGGCTCGGCGGTGCGGCGCAGCACCATGCGCGATGCGATCGCGTCGCCGAGACCGCGTGCGGCGAGCTCGAGCGCGACCTCGACGTCCTCGACCTCGATCTGCGGCTCGATCGTCACGCCCGCGCGCTGGGCGAGCTCGGCGAGCTGGCGGCGCGTCGGGTCCTCGGAGCCCCACTTCGCCTCCGACAGGATGAGCGGCGCGCGGGCGAGGCGCGCGATCGTCATCGCCCGTCGCAGGCGCGCGGGGTCGGACGACGCGTAGAGGATCTCGTCGCGCATCGCCGGCCGCACGGTGAGCCCGCGGTCGTCGATCGGCAGCGCGACGACCCCGGCCTCGATCTCGCCGGCTCGCACCGCCGCAACGGTCTCCGACGAGTTCTGGCCGAGGATGCGCACCCGCACATTCGGGTGGCGGCGGCGGAAGTCCTCCACGAGGTCGCTCCCGAGATATGCCCGCGCCGTGCCAAAGGTGCCGAACGTCGCGGTGCCGCCACGCAGCTCGCGCACCTCGCTGACCGAGAACCGCGCCGCCTCGGCGGCCGCGAGCGCCGCCTCGGCGTGCGGGCGCAGCGCGCGCCCGGCCTCGGTCAGGACGAGGCCGCGTCCGATGCGCGCAAACAGGACGACCCCGAGCTCGGCCTCGAGCCGGCGGACCTGCTCCGACAGCGACGGCTGGGCGAGATGCAGGGCCTCGGCGGCGGCCGAGAACGAGCCGTGCTCGATCGACGCCAGAACGTACTGGAGCTGCTGGAGTGTCATAGGCTCAGCCTTGAGGTCGTCAAGAGGATCAAGGCTACTGCTGGAGCGGACGATGCACGATCATGGAGACGTGCCGCCCGGGACGACCACCGCCGCCGCAGCGAGCCGCCGCGCGGGTATCGCGCTGTGCCTGCTGTCGGCGTGCGGGTTCGGCGTCATGGCGATCTTCGGCAAGGAGGCCTACGGCGCCGGCCTCGGCGTCACGACGCTGCTCGCCGGCCGGTTCGTGCTCGCCGCTGCGGCGTTCTGGGCGATCGTCGCCGTCAGGCGCCCGGCGCGGCCGCCGCGCCGCGTGATCGTCGCCGGGCTGGCCCTTGGCTCGGTCGGCTACGCCGCCCAGTCGGGCCTGTTCTTCTCGGCGCTCGAGCGGATGGACGCCTCGCTCGTCTCGCTGCTGCTCTACACATACCCGGCGCTCGTCTTCGGCGCCGCGCTGCTGCTCGGCCGCGAGCACATGCGCCGCACGACGCTCGGCGCCCTCGTGCTGTGCAGCGGCGGGACGGCGCTCGTTCTGCTCGGCGGCAGCGCGGGCTCGTTTCACACCGTGGGCGTCGCGCTCGCCCTCGGGGCGGCGCTCGCCTACAGCACGTACATCCTCATCACCGACGGCATCGTCGCCCGGATCGACGCGTTCCTGCTCGGCGCGCTCGTGAGCACCGGCGCGGCCGCGACGTTCGTCGCCGCCGGCGCGGTCTCCGGCTCGCTGCACTTCACGAGCGGCGGCTGGATCTGGATCGTCGCGATCGCGCTCGCCTCGACCGTCCTGCCGATCTCAACGTTCGTGCTCGGCCTCGAGCGTGTCGGCGCCGCCACCGCGGCGATCGTCTCGACGGTCGAGCCGGTCGTCACCGTCGCGCTGGCGGTCGCGCTCTACGGCGACGCGCTCGGCGCGCTCCAGCTCGCGGGCGGCGCGTTCGTGCTGGCCGGCGTGATCGCGCTGCAGGTCTCCAGGCCCGGCAGGGCAGCCAGTAGCGTTCCCGACCATGGCGCTCCCGCTCTCCCCGCCGCTGCCCCCGCAGCTCGCGCGCTCGCGCGCGAGCCTGCCTGAGGGCGAGCGCTGGGCCTACGAGCCCAAGTGGGACGGCTTCCGCGCCGTCGTGTTCGTCGACGGCGACGCGACGTACCTGCAGTCGCGCAACGGCAAGCCGCTGTCGCGCTACTTCCCCGAGCTGTCGTTCCCGGCCGGCCGCTACGTCATCGACGGCGAGATCGTCGCCGCCTCGTTCGACACGCTCGGCCAGCGCATCCACCCGGCGGCGTCACGGATCGCGCGGCTGGCGCAGGAGACGCCGGCGCGGTTCGTCGCCTTCGACCTGCTCGCGCGCGACGACGAGGTGCTGCTCGAGCGCACCTACGAGGAGCGGCGCGCCGTCCTGGAGACGGTCGACGGGCTCGAGCTGACGCCGGTCGTGCGCGACGCAGCCGGCGCGCAGGGCTGGCTGCGCGAGGAGGAGGGCGTCATCGCCAAGGAGCTCGACGCCCCGTACCTCCCGGGCGAGCGCAGGGGGATGGTGAAGGTCAAGCGCGTGCGCACGATCGACGCGGTCGTCATGGGCTGGCGGCCGGGCAAGGAGGAGCGGACGGTCGGCGCGATCATCCTCGGCCTCTACGGCGGGGACGGCCGGCTGCACGAGGTCGGCCACTCATCGGGCTTCACGGCGAAGCGCAAGCGCGAGCTCGTCGACGAGCTCGCGCCCTACGAGACCGGCGAGCGCGGCAGCGGCGAGCCGTCCCGCTGGACGCATGGCCGAGAGCTCGAGTGGGTCGCGCTGCGGCCCGAGCTCGTCGTGGAGGTCACGTTCGACCACGTCTCGGACGGCAGGATCCGGCACGGCACAAAGGTCCTGCGCTGGCGCGACGACCGCGATCCGAGCAGCTGCCTTATCAATCAACTGGAAATATGAAAGAAAATCCTGGGGGGCCTCCCTAGTGCGCAATCGCACGAGGCTGGCATGATGGCCCCCGTCGCTTGATCGCCTCGCATCCCAATCGCGACCGGGTGACATCGGGGTTGTAATGGGTCGTAGCGTGACCCCATCGCCGGCTAGCTGCGTGCCGGGGGTGGGGTCCTACGGCGTTAAGGAAGCGTCCGAAACGAGTTGTGGGTCGGGTGGCCGGATCGTGGATGCTCGAAGCCGCACGGTCCC
>JBOGYT010000083.1:0-10628 GCA_050696955.1 Solirubrobacteraceae bacterium
CCGCTGAACTTCGACCCGGCCGAGCTTGCGAGCGCCGGCCCCGCGACCGGCTGGCACGTCGACGACTATCGCCAGCCGCTGCCCGCCGAGCCGCCCGGCCAGCCCGCCGCGGGCGCCAGCTTCGAGACCGCCCGGCGGCTCATGCGCGACTACGCGTTCGCCGACCCGGCGATCGTCCGCGCGGTCTTCGATCCCGCCGGCGAGCTGGCCGACCGCAACATGCTCCTGCAGGTCCGCTTCGGCCCGCTGCGCTTCCTGCTCGGCTGCCGCGTGGGCGCGATCGCCGACGAGACGCGCGCCGTCGGCGGGCGGGCGGTGCGGATCTGGGGCTGGAGCTACGGCACGCTCGCCGGGCACGTCGAGCGTGGCCAGATGGACTTCGCCGTCTGGAAGTGGCTCGACGACGGGACGGTCGAGTTTCGCATCCACGTCGTCTCGCGGCGGGCGCGGGCCGGCAACCCGCTCGTCCGGCTCGGCATGCGGCTCGTGGGGCGGCGCGAGCAGGTGCGCTTCGCGCGCCGGGCGTGCGAGCGGATGTGCGAGCTCGTCGAGCGCGAGCGATCGTCTTGACCGGGCCTGACCAGGCGGGGCGCGGCCGTCGCCGGCGCTACACGCGCAGGAAGCGTCGCAGCGAGAGGCCCGAGCCCGCTGCTGAGACGGCGACGCTCGCGACGAGCAGGATCGCGACGAGGACGCCGAAGTTCACGGTGTCCGGTGCGGCGATCAGCGAGAAGTCCTGCTTGAGCGGGTCGATGAACGCGACCTTCGCGACGAGCAGCATGAGGATCGCCATCAGCCCGCCGAGGGCGCCGACGATGATGCCCTCGATGACGAACGGCCAGCGGATGAACCAGTCCGTCGCCCCGACGAGCTTCATGACGGCGACCTCGCGCCGGCGGGCCAGCAGCGACAGGCGGATGGTGTTGGAGATCAGCAGCACGGAGGCGAGCACGAGCAGACCGGCGAGCAGGCCCATGCTGAGCTTCACCACGCGCGTGGCGGTGAGGATCTTCGTCGTCTCGTCGCGGCGGTTCTTGACCTCGTCGATCGCCGGGTCGACGACCGTGCGCTCGCCGCTGGGCGTGATCGGGGAGAGCGCGTCGCGCAGCTTGTTGATGTCGCCGGGCGAGCTCGGCGTGACACGGAACGTGTCGGGCAGCGGGTTGGAGCCCAGGAGCGCGTAGGCCTCGGGGTTCTGGCGCTTCTCCTTCGCGTACGCCTCGGCCTTTGAGACAAAGACGACGTTGCCGACGTGCGGCGTGTCCTGCGTGAGCTGCCGGCGGACGCGCTCGACGTCGGCATCGGTCGCGTTGGACTTGAGGAAGACGTCCACGAGGACCTTGCCGCGGACCTCGTTGGCGGCGCCGTTCGTCGCCTGGACGATCGGGATGAAGACGCCGAGCACGAGCATCGTGACGAGCACCGAGGCCATCGCGGCGAACGGCGGGCCGGCGTCGCGGCGCAGCGAGCGGCTGACCTCGCGGAAGAAGAAGGCGAAGTTCATCGCGCTAGTAGTTCCCGAACCCGCCGTCGCCGGGCCGGTTGAACTCCGTCGTCGGCTGGTCGCGGTGCAGCGCCTCGAGGCCCTGCGGCTGGTCGCGGCCGAGCTCGCCGTAGGCGTGGTCGAGCATGTCGGCGAACTCGGCGGTCGTCTGGTCGCGCTGGGCGTACAGGCCGCTCGCCTCGTCGCGGATGATCCGCCCGCCCTGCAGCTCGATGACGCGCCGGCGCATGCGGTCGACCATGTGCGCGTCGTGCGTCGCGACGAGCACCGTCGTGCCGGCGCGGTAGATGCGGTACAGCAGCTGCATGATCCCCAGCGACGTGTGCGGGTCGAGGTTGCCGGTGGGCTCGTCGGCCAGCAGCAGCGGCGGGTGGTTGACGAACGCGCGCGCGACCGACACGCGCTGCTGCTCGCCGCCGGAGAGCTGGTCGGGGTAGTTGTGCAGCTTGGTGCTCAGGCCCGTGAGGCGCAGGACGTCGGGGACCTTCGCCCGGATCTCCTTGCGGCTGTGGCCGGTGGCCTGCAGCGCGTAGGCGACGTTGTCGTAGACGGTCCGGTTGGGCAGGAGCTTGAAGTCCTGGAAGACGACCCCGATGTTGCGCCGGTAGTACGGGATCTTCTCCCGCGGGATGTCGCTCAGCGCGCGGCTCGCGACCCGGATCGTGCCGGACGTCGGCTCGCGCTCCTTGATGAGCAGCCGCATGATCGTCGACTTGCCCGAGCCGGTCGAGCCGACGATGAAGAGGAACTCGCCGCGGCGGACGTTGAACGTCGCACCGTCCAGGCCGATGTCCCCGGCCGGGTAGTGCATGCAGACGTTGCGAAACTCGATGACGTTGCGGTCATCGGGCGGCAGTGCGGCGCTGCGCGCCGGCGGCTCCATCGGAATCGCGCGGGCGCGGTGACGGGCGGCCGGCAGATGGCGCGACCGCGTACGGATCTCCCTGTCTGAACGAGGCATCGGGCTGGGAACCTAGCGACGAAGGGCCGATTTGGCGGCAGTCGCAAAGGGTCTTGCAAGACGCGTTTCGGGGGGAGGGATGCGTCGTGGGGCGGCGACGGGCACGACCGTCGTGCCGCGGCGACGGACCCCGCGCCCGGGCGCATGGATAAGTGGCCAACCGTTCCCCCGCGCAGTCAGAGGTGCCACTTCTTCGTGCCATACGTGGATAAGTGGCCACGCCGGCGCCCTCCGCGAGCGAGATGCCACTTCTCCATGTGCGACGCGCCGAACCCGCGCCGCACCCGCTCATTCATCGCTGCAGTTCGACAACCGCGACGTAGCGGGCGGCGTCGCCCACTACCCGCGCCGCACGACGGCGCAGGTCGACACCTGATCGCGGCGGTCGACGACCGCCACGTCTCCTCGTTTGAGGTAGACGTCGCAGCGGATGACGTCGCGTCTGCCGTCGCGTGCCTCTATGCGGTCGCGCCCGCGGTCGCCGGAGAGGTCGTCTCGGCCCGAGCCCCCCACGATGCGATCGCCGCCCTCGCCGCCCTCGATCTCGTCCGCGCCCGCGCGGCCGAACAGGAGGTCGGCGCCCCTCCCGCCGTCGAGGTCGTTGGCGCGGCGGTTTCCGGTGAGCCGGTCCTGGCCGCTCCCGCCGACGAGGTTCTCCACGTCGGAAGCGATCTGGTCGCCCTCGCCGGGGGCGCCGTCGTCGGCGTCGCCCTGCAGGTCCGCCCGCACGCCCATGCGGCGATTGTCGTAGCGCACGGTGTCCTGTCCCTCTCCGCCGATGAGGCGGTCGGCTCCCGGGCCGCCCTGGAGGTCGTCGTCGCCCGCCTCTCCGCGCAGCACGTCGTCGCCGGGGCCGTTGACGAACGTGTCGTCGCGGGCGCTGCCGGTGATGACGTCGTTGCCCGGTCCGTCCTCGATGGTCGCGCCCTCGTCCGGCCTGGCGCCGGCGTACGCGAGGCGGTCGTCTCCGTCGCCGAGCCGGACGACCGCGCCGGCTTCGTCCTCTCCCACGAAGCAGACCGCGGCGACGGGGCCCTGCTGAATGCACCCGGCTCCAGCGACGAGGCCGGCGGCGTCGACGACGCGGTACACGCCCGCTGAGAACCGCACGACCGCGACGTCGTTTCGCTCGCCCGGCCGCGCTCGGTAGTCGATGAAGCCCAGGGTTCGGACGTCCTCGAGCACGCCCACGGACACCGTGGCGGCTGTCGCGGGCACGGGCGCCGCAAGGACCCCTGCCACGGCAAGCACGATGATCGCCCGCCCGCTTGCCCTCAGGATGTGCATGGTGCCTCCCCGTCCGACCATGGCCCGGAGCATGTCACGTACCCGCGGGACCCGCGAAGAACCGCGTGCAGCCGAAAAACGCTCAGGCGCCGGGCCCGCCGGGCAGCTCGAACATCCGCGCCAGCGCCTCCCCCACGCGCTCGCGGACGACGAGCGCCGAGCGCTGCACGTGGGCGCGCATGAACGCCGCCGAGGCGTCCGCGTCGCGCGCGAGCACGCAGCCCAGGATCTCGAGGTGCTCGCCGATCGTCGAGCCGATGCGGTCGTCGGTCGTGAAGTCGTGGATGCGCAGGATGCGGATGCGGTCGTTGAGGTCGGCGAGCATCGCCTCGGCGACGTCGTTGCCGCTGGCGCTCGCCAGGGCGCGGTGAAAGCTCTCGTCGGCGTGGACGAAGTCCGGGCCGCGCGGGAGGCCGCGCTCGTCGCTCCACGCCGCCTGCAGCCCGCGCCACTCCTGCTCGATCGCCTCGATACGGCCGCGGTCGCCTGACGTCGCGGCACGGCGGGCGACGAGCTCCTCGATCGCGACGCGCACCTCGTAGAGCTCGCGCATCGACTTGACGCTCGGCGGGCTCGGCGACACGCCGCCGCCGGGTTCGCGGACGATGTGGCCGTCGCCCTCCAGCCGGCGCAGCGCCTCGCGCACGGGCGTGCGGCTCGTCTCGAACTCGGCCGCGAGGTGCTGCTCGACGAGCCGCCGGCCGATCGGCAGGTCGCCGCGCAGCAGCCGCTCGCGCAGAGTCGTGTAGACACGCTCGGCCTGGGACGAACCGACTGCGCCGTTGTTGCGCTTGGAGGGTGCCATGAGGCCGTTGATCCTCTCAGGCGTTCTCGAGTGCCGCGACGGCCGCGGCGAACGCCTCCATCGGCGGCAGCGTCACGCCGCCGCCGATCTGCCCGACGCCGGGCTCGCGGTGCGCGATGCCGGTGTGGATCGGCGGAACGATGCCCTCGCGCACGACCGCGCGCGCGTCGACGCCGAGGATCGCCGCGCCGCGCTCGGCACCGGGCAGGCGCAGCGCCGGATGGTCAGCCGCGGCGATCTTGCGGAAGCTCGCCATGCGCTCGTCGATCGTCGCCGGGTCGATGCCGACTGTCAGCGTCGACGCCGGCGACGCTCCGATCGCGAGCGCGCCGAGGCCGTAGACCTCGATGATCGCTGAGTCCCCGAGGTCGGGGTTCATGTCGCTCGGCGCGTACCCGTCGTAGAGCGCATGCGGATCGGGCAGCGCCGCCGGGCCGACGAACCAGCGCGCGCCGGTGCCCGACAGCTTGACGCCGACCTCGACGCCGTTGCGCGCCACGACGGTCACGAGCGACGACCCGTCGACGCCGTCGGCGCACTGCAGCGCGAGCTTGCAGAACACCATCGCGACGTTCAGGAAGAACTGGCCGTTGCCGAGAATGAACGCCATGGCGTCCTCGGGCAGCGGCGCGAGGACCTCGGCGATGAGCTCGGTGCCGGACTCGGTGCGGTGGTGGCACTCGTCGCCGAGCAGCAACGCCTCGGCGTGCAGCGCGAGCAGGTCGATCGGCCCGCTGCGCTCCAGCGCGCTCGCGAGCGCGGGCGCGAGCTCGTCGCGCATCCACTCCAGCCGCGCGACGACCTCGGCGTCGTTCGCGCCGTAGCGCAGCACCTTCCCCGACCCCTCGTTCAGCGGGCACCAGGCCTGCGTGCCGGTGGCCTCGTCGCGCGCGACGAAGACCGGCATCGAGCCGGTGACGACGCCCGACATCGGACCGACGCCGCCGGCGTCGTGGTTCGGCGACAGCGCGACCTCGCCGCCGTCGGCCAGGGCCAGCGCCTCGTCGGGATTCCCCGCGAGCCCCTCGATCGTCAGCGCGACCCCCAGCGCCGCGCGCATCGGCGCGCACATCCGCGCCGACGAGATCGGCGGCCCGGCGTGACACGCGCCGCCGTTCGCCAGGTGCGCGGACACCTCCCGCGCGGGGACGACGCCGACCAGCAACGGCCGCGCCGCGGCGAGCGCCTCGACGGCGCGATCGGTTGCATACAGCGGAGTACTCACTGCCCGCTGGACCGTAGTGCGCAACGTGCGGCGCAGGCATGGACCGGGTGGCGAAATCTCTCCACCGGTCCTGGGCCAATGGTCCAATGGCAGCGCCATGGCGCCAGACGTAGCGTGGCGGCGCAAGAGCGAACGTGTGGACCGCCCTGCATACAGCAGGGCGTGCACGGCTGCGGAAAGGCCACAGATGACCGACGAGCCCGACCTCGCGACGATGGTCGACGTCCCCGCGAGCCCCTACCCCTTCACCTTCAGCCCCGCGAGCACGGCGCTGGTGATCATCGACATGCAGCGTGACTTCCTCGAACCGGGCGGCTTCGGGGAGCTGCTCGGCAACGACGTCTCGCTGCTCCAGCGCGTCGTCGCGCCGCTCCAGGGGGTCCTGCGCGCCGCGCGGGCCGCGGACATGATGATCATCCACACGCGCGAGGGCCACCGCCCCGATCTCAGCGACGCGCCGCCCAGCAAGCTCACCCGCGGCGGCCTGGAGACCGGCATCGGCGACCCCGGCCCGAAGGGCCGCATCCTCGTGCGCGGCGAGCTCGGCCACGGGATCGTCGAGGAGCTCGCCCCGGTCGCCGGCGAGGTCGTCCTCGACAAGCCCGGCAAGGGCGCCTTCTTCGCGACCGACCTCGACCACCGCCTGCGCAACGCCGGCGTCAGCCATCTGATCGTCACCGGGGTGACCACCGAGGTCTGCGTCCACACCACCGTCCGCGAGGCCAACGACCGCGGCTTGGAGTGCCTCGTGCTCGCCGACTGCGTCGGCTCGTACTTCCCCGAGTTCCAGGAGGTCGGCCTGAAGATGATCACCGCCCAGGGCGGGATCTTCGGCTGGGTCGGCTCCTCGCAGGACCTGCTCGACCGCCTTGCCGCACCCGCATCCACGACCGCTGACCACGGAGTGAGACCATGACCGCCATCCCGGCATCGGATGGACCGCGCACGCCGCTGCCGCTGTGGACGCGAGGCGACCTCAACGCCTTCTTCGGACTCGGCATCAACATGCTCGTCAACGTCCTCGTCCTGGCGGGGCTGGCGGCGTTCGTCGTTCAGATCCCGGCCGACGACGTCTACCAGGTGATCCTTCCTGCGCTCGGCATCGAGCTGCTCGTCGGCAACATCTTCTACTTCTACCTGGCGAAGCGCCTGGCGGAGAAGGAGGGCCGGACGAACGTCACGGCGATGCCCTACGGCCCGAGCGTGCCCCACATGTTCATCGTCACGTTCGTGATCATGCTGCCGACGTTCTTGTCGACCAAGAGCGCGGTGAAGGCGTGGGAGGCCGGGCTCGCATGGGCGTTCATCATCGGCGTGATCATTCTCATCGGCGCGTTCGTCGGGCCGACGATCCGCAGGTTCACCCCCCGGGCCGCGCTGCTCGGGACGCTGGCCGGCATCTCGATCACGTTCATCTCGATGCGCCCGGCGGCGCAGATGTGGGAGGCGGCATGGATCGCGCTGCCGGTGCTCACGCTCATCATCGTCGGCTTCGTCGCCGGGGTGCGACTGCCGGGCAACTTCCCGATCGGCCTCGCCGCGCTCCTGCTCGGCTCGGCGATCGCCTGGACGGGCGGCTACATGGACACCGGCGCAGTCGCAGACGGGGCCGAGGCGATCGCTGTCGGCATCCCGACGCTGAACGTCGACATGCTCATCAACGGGCTGGAGGGGATCTCGCCGCTGCTCGCCACCGCCATCCCGCTCGGGATCTACAACTTCACGGAGGCGATGAGCAACGTCGAGAGTGCGGCCGCAGCCGGTGACTCGTACAACCTGCGTCACGTGCTGCTCGCCGACGGCACCGGCGCGATCGTCGGCGCCGGGCTCGGCAGCCCCTTCCCGCCCGCCGTGTACGTCGGGCACCCGGGCTGGAAGGCCGCCGGCGGCGGCATCAGCTACTCGCTGGCCACCGGCGTCGTGATCTTCGCGCTGTGCGTCTTCGGACTGTTCCCGCTGCTCAACGCGATCCTGCCGGTTCCCGCGATCGTGCCGGTGCTGCTGTACATCGGGCTCGTCATCGGCGCGCAGGCGTTCCGGGCGGTCCCGCGGGCGCACTACCCGGCGATCGTGCTGGCGGTGGTGCCGAACGTCGCGGCGTGGGCGATCAGCCTCGTGGACGGCGCGTTGACCGCGGCGAAGACGAATGCGAACGACGTCGGCAACCAGGCGCTCAACAACGCCGGGGTCGTCTACGAGGGGCTGCTGAAGCTCGGCGAGGGGGCGGTCCTCGCCGGCATGGTGCTCGGCGCGATCGCGGCCTTCATGATCGACCGGCGCTTCATCTGGGCGGCGATGTACAGCTTCTTCGGCGGCTGCCTTGCGCTCATCGGCCTCATCCACGGCGCGAAGGTCACCCTCGACGTGTCCAACGTGCAGTTCAAGATCGCGCTGGGCTACTTCTTCATGGCCCTGGTCTGCATGATCTTCCACTACCTCAAGGTGCCGGAGCGGGAGGTCGATCCGAACGATCCGGCGGACGTCGAAGAGGCGGCTGAGCGCCTCGCGGCGCAGATTCCAAAGGGGGTCGAGGCGCCCGAGGCCAAGCCGGTCCCGGCGTGACGGTCGCGCAGCTGCTCGCGGGCTACCGCGACGGCTCGCTTGATCCGCAGGAGGTCGTCGCGCGCGCCTACGCGGGCGCGCGCGCCGCCGGCGCGCCGATTTGGATCTCGCTGGTGACATGGAGCGAGATCCAGGACCGGTTGGCGGCGCTGCGGACGCGATCGACCGAGCTGGCGCTGTACGGCGTTCCGTTCGCGGTCAAGGACAACATCGACGTGGCGGGCACGCCGACGACCGCCGGCTGCCCCGCCTACTCCTACGCGCCCGAGGAGAGCGCGTTCGTCGTGGACCGGCTCGTCGCGGCCGGCGCGATCCCGATCGGCAAGACGAACATGGACCAGTTCGCGACCGGGCTCACGGGCACGCGCACGCCGCACGGCGCCTGCGCGAGTGCCGTCGACGGGCGCTACATCTCCGGCGGATCGAGCTCCGGCTCGGCCGTCGCGGTAGCGGACGGCGCGGTGCCGTTCGCGCTCGGGACCGACACGGCGGGATCCGGGCGCGTGCCGGCGGCGCTGAACGGCATCGTCGGGATGAAGCCCTCGCGCGGGCTGCTGAGCATGCGCGGCGTCGTGCCGGCCTGCCGCAGCCTGGACTGCGTCTCGCTGCTCACCGGCAACGTCGGCGACGCCGCGCTCGTGCTCGACGCGGCGGCGGGCTATGACGCCGCCGACCCGTTCTCCCGCCGGTTGGCGGCCGCGCCACCGCCGGTAGCGCGGGTCGCCGTGCCGCACGACGAGCAGATGGAGTTCTGCGGCGACGACGGGGCGCGCCGGGCATGGCACCGGGCGCGCGCACGAGCGGCGGCGAGCGGCTGGGAGCTCGTCGAGGTGGACTTCGAGCCGTTCGCGCAGGCCGCCCGGCTGCTCTACGAGGGACCGTGGCTGGCCGAGCGCTACAGCGCCTTCGGTGCCTTCCTCGAGGGTCGCCCCGGCGAGGTCGATCCGGTCGTGCGTGACATCGTGCTGGGCGGCCGCGACGTCACCGCAGCCGATGCGTTCGCCGCGCTGCACCGGCTCGCCGCGCTGCGGCGCGAGGCGGAGGCGACGTGGGCCGTGGCGGACGCGCTGCTGCTGCCGACGACGCCAACGGTGTTCACGCACGACGAGATCGCCGCCGAGCCGGTCGCGCGCAACGCGCTGCTCGGCACGTACACGAACTTCGTCAACCTGCTCGACCTGTGCGCGATCGCGGTGCCGGGCGGCGCGCGCGAGGACGGGCTCCCGTTCGGCGTCTCGCTCGTCGCGCCCGCGGGCGCCGACCACGCGCTGCTCGAGCTCGCGGCCCGCTGGCGCGGCGAGCAGCTCGTCGGGGTGCCCATGGCGGCCGGCTCCGTCGCGCTCGCGGTCGTCGGTGCGCATCTTTCCGGCGAGCCGCTCAACGGGCAGCTCGTCGAGCTCGGCGCGCGGCTGCTCGAGACGACGCGTACCGCGCCCGGCTACCGGCTCTTCGAGCTGCCCGGCAGCGTGCCGGCCAAGCCGGGGCTCGTCGCCGGCGACCCGGCGGACGACGCGGGCATCGAGGTCGAGGTCTGGGAGCTCGGCATGGAGGCGTTCGGTCGCTTCGTCGCCGCGGCGCCCGCTCCGCTCGTGATCGGCACCGTGCAGCTGGACGACGGCCGCGCCGTCAAGGGCTTTCTGTGTGAGGAAGCCGCGCTCGCCGGCGCGCGCGACATCACCGCGTACGGCGGCTGGCGCAGCTACCGCAGCTCGGTCGTGCCCTGAACGGCCCGGCACGCGGGCCGCTACCGTAGGCGGATGCCCACGATCACCTCCTCGACGCTGGCCAACGGCCTGCCGCTGCACCGCGTCAGCCTCGAGGGAACGCGCGCCGTCACGATCCTCGTCGCCTTCGACGCCGGTGCCCGCACCGAGCGTCCCGAGGAGAACGGCATGGCGCACTTCCTCGAGCACCTCGTCTTCAAGGGCGGGGAGAAGTACCCGCACTACCGCGACGTCAACGAGACCGCCGAACGGCTCGGCGGCGTGCTGAACGCCTACACGTCACACGACCTCGTCGCGTTCCACATCACCGCCCGCGCCGAGGCGGCGATGGAGGCGGCCGATCTTCTGACCGACTTCGTCGGCCGCCCGGGAATCGACGCGGGCGAGCTCGACCGCGAGCGGGGCGTCGTCATCCAGGAGATCCAGCGCTACAAGGACCAGCCGTCGTCGGTCGCCGAGGAGCTCATCGACCGCGCGGCGTTCGGCGAGCATCCGCTCGGGCGCAGCGTGCTCGGCCCCGAGGAGCACCTGCGGACGTTCACGCGCGACGCGATCGTCGC
>JBOGYT010000084.1:0-4962 GCA_050696955.1 Solirubrobacteraceae bacterium
GTGCTCACCAAGGCCGGGGTCGTCGACGCCGGCGCGTACGGAATCGTCCTCATTTTGAGCGGCGTCGTCGCCGGACTGCGTGGCAAGGTGGACACGCTGCCGGAGCTTCCACACCACGAGCCGGTCAGGACCACGCGTCCGCACCACGAGGACAGCCGGTTTCGTTACTGCACCAACTTCATCGTCACCGGGAGCGGACTGGAGCCGCGCTCCTATGTGCCCCGGCTCGAGGAGCTCGGCGATTCGGTGCTCGTCGTCGGAGACGAGGCGACTCTGAAGGTCCACGTCCACACCGACGAGCCCGAGGACGCGGTGGCGCTGTTCGAGAAGGCCGGCGCGGTTCAGAGGCTCGACGTAGCCGACATGCGAGAGCAGATCGCGGCTCGCGAGGAGCGCCTCGGCGAGCCGGGCCGAACCGGGGTGGTCGCCGTCGCATCCGGCGATGGGATCAAGGCGCTCTACGAGGAGCTCGGCGCGCACGTCGTCGACGGCGGGCCGACCCTCAACCCGTCGACCTACGAGCTGCTCGCCGGCATCCACGAGGTGCGCGCCGAGCAGGTCGTCGTGCTGCCCAACTCGCCGAACGTCTTCATGGCCGCCGAGCACGCCGCCGAGCTGTCGGAGAAGACGGTGCGCGTCAGCGCCGCGCGCTCGCAGCAAGCCGGCCTGGCGGCGGCCGTCGCGCTCGATCCCGACCGCTCCGCCGCGGAGAACCTCGCCGCGTTCGATGCGGCGCTCGAGCGGCTGCGCACCGGCGCCGTGGCTCGCGCCGCGCGCGACGACCTCGACGGGCGCTTCGCGGCCGGCGACGCGGTCGGCTTCGTCGACGAGCAGATCGTCGCTTGGGGCGAGCCGCAGGCGACGCTGGGCGCGATCTTCGCGTCGCTCGGCAGCGGCGCCGAGCTTCTGACCTGCATCGCCGGCTACGGCGCCCCGCTGACCGAGGACGACGTGCGCGCGCTCGCGCCGGACTCCGTCGAGCTCGAGTACGAGGTGGGCGGCCAGCCGAGCTACTGGTGGCTGCTCGCCGCTGAGTAGGAACCGGACGCCGCCGCCGGCCCCGCCGCCGCGCAGGGCACAATCAGCGGGGTGCCCACCGCGTTCGCCGGCACAGACGAGCTCGACCACGACGCGCTGCTGTCGGCGCCCGTCCGCTGGCCGCGGCCGTCGCTGCTCGACGCGCCGCTGAAGGCGGGCTCGGCGAAGGCCTCCGAGGCCGCCGAGCAGCTCGGGCTGCGCACGGTCGGCGACCTGCTCGAGCACCTGCCGCGCGACCGGCGCGAGTCGCGCACGGTCGCCGCGCTGGCGCCGGGGGAGAGCGCGACGGTCGTCGTCGAGGTGCGCTCGATCGCGAGCCGCCCGGTGCGCCGGCGCGGGATGAAGCCGCTCGTCGAGGCGACGGTCGCCGACGAGACCGGCGTCATGCAGGCGACGTTCTTCAACCAGCCGTGGCTGCAGCGCAGGTACGCGCCGGGCACGCGGCTCGTCCTGCACGGCAAGTACGCCGCGCGCAACGCGTTCCGGGTGACGAGCCACGCGCCGACCGACGAGCAGACCGGCAGCGAGCAGGAGGTCGCGCACTACCCGGCCACAGAGGGCCTCTCGTCGACGCAGATCCTCGCGCTCGTCCGCGCCCATCTCGCGGCGGCCGAGCACGCCATCGAGCCGCTCCCCGCGCGCGTGCGAGCGCGCGGCGCGATGCCGGACCGCACGGCGGCGCTCGTCTCGGCGCACGCCGGCGACCTCGAGGCCGGCCGGCAAAGGCTCGCGTTCGACGAGCTCCTGCTCGCCCAGCTCTCGCTGCTGCGCCGGCGTGCCCATCGCCGCGCGGCGGGCAGCGCGCCCGTGCTCGACGGCGCGCCCGAGCTGTCGCGCCGCTGGCGCGAGGAGCTGCTGCCGTTCGATCTCACCGGCGATCAGCTCGCGGCGATCGCGGTGCTCGACTCAGAGCTCGCCCAGCCCCGGCCGATGCAGCGCCTGCTCATGGGCGAGGTCGGCTCGGGCAAGACGGTCGTCGCGCTGCACGCGATCCTGCGCGCGGTCGAGCACGACCACCAGGCCGCATTCATGGCCCCGACCGAGGTGCTCGCCGAGCAGCACTTCGCGACGCTCCAGCGGCTGCTCCCGGGCGAGGCCGTGCGCGCGGCGCTGCTCACCGGATCGACGAGCGCGGCGCGGCGCGCGGACATCCTCGGCAAGCTCGCGACCGGCGAGCTGTCGTTCGTCGTCGGTACGCACGCCCTTGTCGAGGAGGACGTGCGCTTCGACCGGCTGGCGGTCGTCGTGGTCGACGAGCAGCACCGCTTCGGGGTGCGCCAGCGCGCGGCGCTGGATGCCAAGGGCCGGGTCGGGCTCGTCCCGCACGTGCTGCACATGACGGCGACGCCGATCCCGCGGACGATGGCCCTGCTGCGCTACGGCGACCTCGACGTCACCGCGCTGCACGAGCTGCCGAGCGGGCGCAAGCGGGTCGCGACGCACGTCGCGTCGACCGACGGCGAGCGGGCCCGCGCGTACGAGCGCATCCGCGAGGAGCTCGACGCCGGGCGCCAGGCGTTCGTCGTCTGCCCGCTCGTGGAGGAGTCCGAGGCGCTGCAGGCGAAGGCGGCGACGGCCGAGTTCGATCGCCTGCGCAGCGGCGAGCTCGTCGGCTATCGCGTCGAGCTGCTGCACGGCCAGATGCGCTCGCGCGACAAGCAGGCGGCGATGGCCGCGTTCGCCGCGGGCGGCGCCGACGTGCTCGTGGCTACGACGGTCATCGAGGTCGGCGTCGACGTCCCGAACGCGACGGTCATGCTCGTCGAGGGCGCCGAGCGCTACGGCATCAGCCAGCTGCACCAGCTGCGCGGGCGCGTCGGCCGCGGCGAGCATGCGTCGCTGTGCCTGCTCTTCGGCCCGAAGGACTCCCGCCGGCTGCGCGCGCTCGAACGGCACCGCGACGGCTTCGAGCTGGCCCGCATCGACCTCGAGCTGCGCGGCGAGGGCGAGCTCGCCGGCACGCGCCAGTCCGGCCTGGCGCAGTTCAAGGTCGCGCGGCTGCCGGAGGACGAGCCGCTGGCCGAGGCCGCCAAGATCTACGCCGAGGGCGTGCTCGAGGCCGATCCGGATCTCGTCGAGCCCGAGCACGCGCTGCTCGCCGACGCGCTCGCCGCGGCGTACGGCGAAGCTGAGCTGCAGCCGCTTCCCGCGTAGCGAGGGACCACGATGATCGTCGCCAACGGCCAACCGTCGAGCAACGGCGCGAAGTCGTAGCGATGCGGATCGTCGCCGGCCACTTCGGCGGACGGCGGCTCGTCGCGCCGCCCGGCAGCGCGACGCGGCCCACGAGCGACCGCGTGCGCGAGGCGCTCTTCAGCGTGCTCGGGGCCTCGGTGCAGGGCGCGCGCGTGCTCGACCTCTTTGCCGGCTCGGGCGCGCTGGGCCTCGAATCGCTCTCGCGCGGGGCGGCGAGCGCGGTGTTCGTCGACCGCTCCCCGCGCGCGATCGCGGCCATCCGCGCCAACCTCGACGCGCTCGGCGTGGAGGCCGACGTGCGCCGGATGGAGGCGCGCGGCGCCCTGCGGAGCGCATCGGTGCGCGGCGAGGCATACGATCTGGTCTTCCTCGACCCCCCATACCGGCGCGCTGCTGGACTGGGGCGAGAGCTCTCCGAAGCGATTCCCGCCGTGCTCGCACCCGGGGCACGCGTCGTCAGCGAGAGCGACCGCCGCGATCCACTCGAGCTGGATCTCCCACTCGGTGACGAGCGCCGCTACGGCGACACGGTCATCCGCATCCATGACACCTGATCCCCGCATCGCGATCTGCCCCGGCTCCTACGACCCGATCACCAACGGGCACCTCGACGTCATCGGCCGCACGTCGGAGATGTTCGACGAGGTCGTCGTGGCGCTCGTGTACCTGCCGACGCGCAAGGGCCACACGCTCTTCTCGATCGAGGAGCGCATGGGCTTCGTCGAGGAGGCGACCGCGCACCTGGACAACGTGCGCGTCGCCCAGTTCTCGAACCTCGTCGTCGAGTTCGCGCGCGATGAGGGGGCGCGAGCGATCGTCAAGGGCCTGCGCGCGATCTCCGACTTCGAGTACGAGTTCGAGATGCAGCAGCTCAACCGCCTGCAGGCGCCGGACATCGACACCCTCTACCTGATGGCCAGCCCGCAGTACAGTTTCCTAAGTTCGAGCGGTATCAAGGAGCTGGCCATGTTCGGTGGGACGATCGACGAGCTCGTGCCCCAGCGGGTGGCCGAACGCTTGAAGGAAGAGCTCGGGCGCTAGCGAACTGAAGGGTGCTATGGACGTCCTCGTGCTCATAGACAAGCTGGATGACTTGGTGCACAACGCCAAGCTCGTTCCGATGACCGGTCAGGTCCGCGTCGACAAGGACGAGATCTACGACATCCTCGACCAGATGCGCGCCACGATCCCCGAAGAGATCAAGCAGGCGCGCTGGATCGTCAAGGAGCGCCAGGAGATGCTCGCCGAGGCCAAGCGCGAGTCCGAGCGCATCGTCAAGGAGGCCCGCGAGCGCCAGAACGTGCTCGTCGGCGAGCAGGAGGTCACCAAGCAGGCCGAGCGCGCCGCCGAGGACATCATCGAGGACGCCCGCGCCCGCGAGCGCGAGATCCGCCTCGGCGCGGAGGACTACGCCGACGAGATCCTCAACACGCTCGAGGTCAACCTCACGAAGTTCATCGCCGCCGTCCGCCGCGGCCGCGAGCGCCTCCAGGGCAAGGACGAACCCGCCGAAGTCGCCTAGCGGGCGCCCGGCGCGCCTGAGCGGCCCGTCCGGGCAGGTCCGTGCAAAGCACTGTCCCTGCCCGGCCGACCCACTCATGCATCGCCGGATCGCCTCCTCGGCGGCCCGTCCGGGCAGGTCCGACCACCCGCTTCGCGGCGGTGCCCGAGCACTGTCCCTGCCCGGCCGACCCACTCAGGCATCGCCGGATCGCCTCCTCAGCGGCC
>JBOGYT010000085.1:0-12649 GCA_050696955.1 Solirubrobacteraceae bacterium
GGCCATGGACGAGGAGGCCGCGGAGCTCGACGACCCGCCCGCGCTCCATCCGCCCGAGCCCGAAGCGGGCGAGGTCGTCATCCGCGCGACGCACGTCGAGGCGCCGTCGCTGGACGGCGCCACGCGCTACCCCGACCTGTTCGGCGACGAGCCGCCGCCGCACGATGACGTCGAGGACGACGACGATCCCGATCCGCAGCCCGCGCCCGACCTCGCCGACGACGCCGCGGACGAGGCACCCGACGCGATGACGCTCGTGCGCCGCGCGCTCGACCCGCCGTCGCCGGAGGACCTCACGCCGCAGGGCCGCCTGCGCGGATCGGTCACCGACGACCCCGCGTTTCAGTGGCGGCTGCCCAGCGTCGAGCTGCTGCGGCGCTCGAGCGCCGAGCAGTCGCGCCCGGACACCGCCGGCCAGGAGAAGACGGCCGCGCGCCTCCTCGAGGCGCTCGGGCACTTCGGCGTCGAGTCGAAGGTCGTCGGCACGGTCGCCGGCCCGCACATCACGCGGTTCGAGCTGCGCCTCGCGCCCGGCATCAAGATGAGCAAGGTGGCCCAGCTCAAGGACGACCTCGCCTACGCGCTGGCGGCGACCGACATCCGCATCCTCGCGCCGATCCCCGGCAAGACGGCGGTCGGCGTCGAGGTGCCCAACCACCGCCGGCGCATCGTGCAGCTCGGCGACGTCTTCCAGGACGCGCCCGCCGGCTGGACGCCGCTGACGGTCTGGCTGGGCAAGGACGTCGCCGGCAAGGCGATCGGCGCGGATCTCACGAAGATGCCGCACCTGCTCGTCGCCGGCACGACCGGCGCCGGCAAGTCGGGCGCGATCAACGCGATGCTCTCGAGCGTCCTTTTGCGCGCGACGCCGCACGAGCTGCGGCTCGTCCTCATCGACCCCAAGCAGGTCGAGCTCAACCACTACGAGTCGATCCCGCACCTGCTCACGCCGGTCATCACGAGCCCGCGCATGGCGGCCAACGCGCTGCAGAACCTCGTCAAGGAGATGGAGCACCGCTACTCGATCATGTCGCTCGCCAAGACGCGCTCGCTCATCGAGCTCAACCGGTCGCGGGCGAAGCGCTCCGAGCCGCCGCTGCCCTACATCCTGTGCGTGATCGACGAGCTCGCCGACCTCATGATGGTCGCGCCGGCCGACGTGGAGGACTCGATCATCCGCCTCGCCCAGAAGGCGCGCGCGGTCGGGATCCACCTCGTGCTCGCGACGCAGTCCCCGCGCGTGGACGTCATCACGGGCATGATCAAGGCGAACGTCCCGAGCCGGATCGCCTTCAGCGTCTCCTCGCAGACCGACTCGCGCGTGATCCTCGACTGCAACGGGGCGGAGTCGCTGCTCGGGCAGGGCGACATGCTCTTCTCGCCGGTCGGCTCGTCGCGGCTGCAGCGCATCCAGGGCGCGTACATCGACGAGCCGCAGATCGAGGCGCTGACGACGTTCTGGCGCAAGCAGGGCGAGCCCGAGCTGCGCGAGGACCTGCTCGAGGAGGTCGAGACCGAGGATGCCGAGAGCGCCGCCGAGGACGACGGCTTCAGCCCCGACGAGGACCCGCTGCTCGAGGATGCGATCCGGCTCGTCGTCGAGATGGGGACCGCGTCGACGTCGATGCTCCAACGCCGGCTGCGGCTCGGCTACACGCGCGCCGGCCGGCTCATCGACATGCTCGAACGGCGCGGGGTCATCTCAGGCTACGAGGGCTCCAAGCCGCGCCAGGTGCTCGTCGGGATGGGCGACGTCGACCGTTTCCTGGCAAGCCTGCGCGAGCGTGGCGCCGCGCCGACCCGCGCTGCGGTGGCGGACGAGCCGACGGTTGCAGGCGCGCCTGCGTCCGGCGAGCCGGAGGCGGTGCGCGAGTAGCCTCTCGCCCATGCCGGAAATAGGGGCCACGCTGCGCGAGGCGCGGATGCGCGCGCGGATCGATGTCTCAGAGATCGAGGCAGACACGAAGATCCGCGCGAAGTACCTGCGCGCGCTGGAGAACGAAGAATGGGACCTCCTGCCGGGGCCCACGTACGTCAAGAGCTTCCTGCGCACGTACGCCGAGGCACTCGGTCTTGACGCCAAGCTGCTCGTCGACGAGTACAAGCTGCGCCACGAGCACCTCAGCGAGGTCGAGCTGCAGCCGATCAACGCGGCCGCGCCGGGGCGCGAGCGGCGGCGGACCGGCCCCGTGATCCCGCGCGGCGTGACGATCGGGCTGATCTTCGCGCTCCTGCTGATCGCGCTGTACGCGCTGGGCAACAGCGGCGACGAGGCGCCGACGACGGCCCGGACGCAGACCACGCCGGCGGCAAGCGGCGACAACGCGCCGGTCGCCGGCACCCCGGCGAAGCCCAGGCCCAAGCGCGTGCGCCTGCAGCTCATCGCGACGGGCCAGGTGTACGTCTGCCTGAAGGACGGCAACCGCACGCTCATCGACGGCAAGACGCTCCAGGCCGGGGACCGGACGGGCACCTATCGCTCGCGCCGGTTCCGGCTGTCGCTCGGCAACGCGAACGTCAAGCTGCGCATCAACGGCCGGGAGCGCGGCGTGCCGCGCTCCAGCGACTCGATCGGCCTGGAGATCACCCAGAACCGGGGGCGCCAGCCGCTGAACAAGCAGCGTCGCGCGTACTGCGAGTGACAGCGCGCGCGGGCATCGTCGTCACCGGCACCGAAGTGGTGACGGGGCGGGTGTCGGACCGCAACGGGCCCTGGCTCGCGGACCGGCTGCTCGAGCGCGGGCTCGACGTGCTGTCGATCGTCGTCGTCGGCGACCGGCCCGAGGACATCCTCCGCGCGCTGCGGTTCCTCACGTCGGAGGGATGCGATCTCGTGGTCACGAGCGGCGGGCTGGGACCGACCGCCGACGACCTCACGGCCGACGTCGTCGGCCGCTTCCAGGGCCGCGAGATGGTGCTCGACCCCGGCCTCGAGGAGCGCATCGGGCAGATCCTCGAGCGGCTCATGACGCGCTGGCCGGACCTCGACCGCGAGGCGATTCGCATCTCCAACCGCAAGCAGGCGGTCGTGCCCGAGGGAGCGGACATCCTCGAGCCGGTCGGCACCGCGCCGGGGCTCGTCGTGCCGCCGGCCGGCGGCTCAGATGGCCCCGTCGTCGTCGTGCTGCCCGGGCCGCCGCGGGAGCTTCAGCCGATGTGGGAGGTTGCCGCGGCCGACAGCCCGGCGCTGACGGCCGTGCTCGGCGCCGGCGTCGAGCACCGCCGCGACATGCTGCGGCTCTTCGGCATGCCCGAGTCCCAGATCGCCGCGACGCTGCGCGCGGCGGAGGAGGACGAGGGCATCGAGCTCGAGCGCCTGGAGATCACGACGTGCCTGCGGCGCGGGGAGGTCGAGGTCGTCACCCGGTATGAGCCCCAGCACGCCGCGGAGTACGAGCGACTCGCGGCGTTCATCCGCGACCGTCACGGCAAGACGCTCTTCTCGGAGGACGGCGCATCGGTCGACGAGCAGGTCTTCGGTCTGCTGTCGGAGGCGTCCGCGACGATCGCCGTCGCCGAGTCGTGCACGGGCGGGCTGCTGTGCGCGCGGCTCACGGAGCGGCCGGGATCGTCGGAGGTCATGCGCGGCGGGCTCGTCGTCTACTCCGACGAGGCGAAGGTCCGCCTGGCCGGCGTCGACGCGGCGCTGATCGCGGCGCACGGGGCGGTCTCGGTGGAGGTAGCCGACGCGCTGGCCGACGGGGCGCGCGAGCGCCTGGATGCGGATATGGGGGTGGGGGTCACCGGCATCGCCGGGCCCGCCGGCGCGACGGAGACCAAGCCCGTCGGGCTCGTGTGCTTCTCGGTCTCGCACCGCGACGGGCGGCGGCTGACGCGGAGCGTCACCCTGCCGGGCGGCCGGGCCGACGTGCGCGATCGCTCGACGACCGTCGCGCTGCATCTCGTGCGGCGACTGCTGCTGGCCGGCGGCTGATGGGCGAGCGGCTGCGGCTGTTCGTCGCGCTCGACCTGCCGTCGGAGGTGCGGTCGGCGCTCGCGGGATGGGCGGACGGTGCGGCACCCCCGGAGGTCCGGCGCCTCCCCGCGGAGAACCTGCACCTCACGCTCGCCTTCTTGGGCATGCGGTCGCCGGCGGAGGCCGATGCGGTGGCGGCGCTGCTGCCCGAGCTCGCGGCGCCGGTCGGCGAGCTGCGCACGGCGGGCGCGCTGTGGCTTGCGCCGCGGCGGCCCGGGGTGTTGACGGTCGCGCTCGCCGGTGAGCCGGCGCTGGAAGCGCTGCAGGCGTCGGTCGCCGCGGCGCTCGCCCGCGCGGTCGGCTACGAGTCCGAGCAGCGGCGCTTTCGCCCCCACGTGACGGTCGGCCGCGTGCGCCGCGGGACGCGGATCCGCGCCGGCGAGCTGCCCGACCCACCGGCGCTGGCGTTCGGCGCCGAGGCGCTGACGCTGTACCGCTCGCATACGGGGCCGGGTGGTTCGCGCTACGAGGCGGTGGCGCGGGAGGAGCTGTGAGGCGCTGCGGCGGGGCGCAACAGCATCGATAAAGACGGACGGTTGGACTGCCCAGGCGGGCGGGGTCACATGGATACGTGGCCACCCGTCGCTCGCGCCGGCACGCGTGGCCACTTCTCCATGACATAGCTGGATAAGTGGCCAACCGTCCGCCCCGGCGGAGCGAGTGGCCACTTCTCCATGCGCGAGCCGCCCGCGCGGCACCGCACCCGGATCCTTGATCGATGCTGTTCGTGAATCCCGCGCTCACGGCCTGAGCCGCGCAGGGCAGCGCGCAGGAATCCACCCGTACAGCCGGCCGTGCCGCGGGTTGTGCGTGCGGATCGCCCAAGAGCGCCAGATGAGCGTGCCGTCGCTGTTCGGATCGCAGGAGTCGAACGAGTCGACCCGCGCCGCCGGCGTGCCGACCCGCACCATGCCGCCGGCGAACACCGATGTCGTGTTCGACGAGAAGTAGACGACGTTGCCGTAGAGCGGCCTGGCGTCGTCCTCGTCGACGCTGTTGATCTCGCCTCTGCTGGCGCAGGCTCGCGGCACAGCCACGTCCGCGCACGCGCACGGCGCGCGCGGGATGCGCGGCCACGGCGGTCCCGCTGAGCGCGAATCCGCCGGCGCGCGCGGCCCGTGTACTTCGCCGCGGGTGCCGTGCCGGCGATGACGAACGCGCTGAGGACGGCGAGGAATGGCGCAGCGCGCCTCACGCCGCGCAACGATGACGGATCGGCGCAGCCGCGGCTACGCCGCGAGCGGGATCTGGCGGTCGGGCGTGACGGTGCCCGACCAGTCGAAGCGCTTGAGCTCGACCGCCTGGCCGGCGCGGCGAGCCTCGACGATGATGCCCCACGGCTTTTGGTGTACGAGCACGCTGGCGCGCGGGTGACGGCGGCGCATGAGCACGATCTCGCGCGTCTGCTGGAGTGTGAGCTCGTGGGCCATGGGGCGACCATCGGCCGGCGAGCAGCGCTGCGCTCCCGCCGGCCGCTCGATGTCAGCGCACGTCGTAGAGCGCCTGCATGCCGGCGATGATGTGGTCGCCGATGTGGCAGTGGTACAGCCAGCGGCCCGGATCGTCGGGCCGCATGTCGGCCGTCACCATCGATGCCGGCATGAGCGAGACGACATCGGTGCGCATCGGCGCCGTGACGGTGTTGCCGTGCCAGTGCGGGGTGTGCAGGTCGACCTCGGTGCCCATGCCCATGAGGTACCAGCGCACGCGCTCGTTCTTGCGCAGGCGCAGCGGCGGGCCGTTGCCGTAGACGTAGCCGTTGATCGAGTGCATGAGGTTGCTCTCGACGAAGTCCTCGTCCTCGACGTCGACGCCGGCCGGCCGGCGGGCGTAGCGGCGGACGTTGCGATCCAGGTAGCGGCTCTGGTTCTCGTCGACGACCCAGAACGTCGAGACGATCTCGCGGTCGACGTCCTTCGGCGTCCCGTCGGCGCGCGCCTCCCCAGCGCGCGTGACGACGATCGTGCCCATCAGGCCGCTGTAGGTGTCGGCGACCTCGTCGACGTGGCCGTGGTACATCCACGCGACCGAGCTCTCGTCGTGCGTGGCGGGGCCGGCCCGCTCGGGCACCTTCCAGACGTAGGTGTGCGTCGCGCCCGGTTGCACTGCGTCGTCGTCGGTGTCGTTGCCGCGCGTCCCGTCGTCGTACCCCGCGCCTTCGGAGGACTTGTCGTAGAAGACGCCGTGCGGGTGCATGCTCGCGGGAAAGCGCGTGTTGTTGCGGAACACGACGCGGATCGTGTCTCCCACCTCGGCGTGCAACGTGGGGCCGAGGAAGCCGAGATGGGCCCACTCGTCCGGCCGCGGCACGCGCTCGCGGAAGGTCCCGTCGGTGTACTCGCGGTAGACGGACTTGCGGTAGATCGACCCGATGCGGTCGGCGGAGCGCTCGACGAACACGTCCTCGGGATCACCGAACGGCTGGCCGGTGATCGCGTTGCGACGCTGCGGCGCGTAGTCCCAGGAAATCTCGTCGGCCGCGATGTAGACGGTCCGCGTACGCTTGGCGCCCGCCTCGTCGGAGCTGGCGACACAGGCAGCGATGACGAGCGCGGCGGCCAGTGCGATGGCGCACGCGACCAGCGGCCGGTCCCACGTTGCTAGGGCACCCGAATTCATCGTTAGGGCACCCTAACAGCAGTGCAACCTTCGGCAGGTTTCGGCCGAGCCGTTGCGCGCCCGCACCTATGCGGTGCGGACGCGCAACCTCATGCCGGGGCGCCGCGCGAGGTTGCACAACTGCACGGCGCGAATCTCCTCGACCCCACCACGCGATGAGACCCCGCCTTGGTGTACCGATGCTGTTTCGTCCCGACGCGCGATCGTGATGCAGCCGCTGCGCAGTCTTGTTGCAAAGCCGCGTGGCACCGTTGCGGGCGGGCGTTCTAGCGTGCCGGTTCCGTCCGGTCCCACCCGCACAATGGGCCGTTCTCCAGCGCAGAAAGGCTTCCCGATCCCATGGCTCTCACCGACTCCGAGAAGGCCGCCAAGGCCCGCAACGACGCCCTCCAGGGCGCGCTCACGCAGATCGAGCGCGAGTTCGGCAAGGGGACCGTCATGCGGATGGGCGACGAGGGCGCTCTCGTCAAGGTCAACGCGATCCCGACCGGCGCGCTGTCGCTCGATCTCGCGCTCGGGATCGGCGGCATGCCGCGCGGGCGGATCGTCGAGGTCTTCGGCCCGGAGTCCTCCGGCAAGACGACGCTCGTCTACCACGTGCTCGCCGAGGCCCAGCGGCTCGGGGGGATCTGCGCCTTCATCGACGCCGAGCACGCGATGGACCCGCTGTACGCGCGCGAGATCGGGGTCGACATCGACGAGCTGCTCGTCTCCCAGCCCGACTACGGCGAGCAGGCGCTCGAGGTCTGCGACATGCTCGTGCGCTCCGGCGCCGTCGACGTCGTCGCGCTGGACTCGGTCGCCGCGCTGACGCCGCGCGTCGAGCTCGAGGGCCAGATGGGCGACCAGACCGTCGGCCTGCAGGCGCGCATGATGAGCCAGGCGATGCGCAAGCTCGCCGGCAACCTCAACCGCACGCAGACGCTGTGCCTGTTCACGAACCAGATCCGCGAGAAGGTGGGCGTGATGTTCGGCTCGCCGGAAACTCAGCCCGGCGGGCGCGCGCTGAAGTTCTACGCGTCCCAGCGCCTGGACATCCGCCGGATCGAGACGCTCAAGGACGGCACCGAGGCGGTCGGCAACCGGGTGCGCGTGAAGGTCGTCAAGAACAAGGTCGCGGCGCCGTTCCGCCAGGCCGAGTTCGACATCGAGTTCGGCAAGGGGGTCTCGACGTCCGGCTGCCTGCTCGACCTCGGGCTCGAGCACGACATCGTCGGCAAGTCAGGCTCGTTCTTCTCTTACGGCGACGAGCGCCTCGGCCAGGGCCGCGCGAACGCGAAGGGGTTCCTCGACGAGCATCAGGAGATCGCCAGGGAGATCGAGGCGAAGGTCTACAAGGCGCTCGGCATCGGGCAGGACCTCGTCGCTCCGATCGACCGCGACGACGACGCGCCGGCGGCTGACGTGGCGACGCCCGGGGGCCCGCTGGCGAACGTCGAGGCCGCGTGACGGCGGCCGAGCGAGCTCTCGACCCGCAGGCACGGCTTCAGCGCGCGCTCGACCTCGCCTACCGGCAGCTCGGTCGTCGCGACCGCACCGTCGTCGAGCTGCGGCGGCATCTGGCGAGCAAGGCGGTCGAGCCGCAGGCGATCGGCGAGGCCGTCGCGGAGCTGACGCGGCAGGGCTACCTCGACGACGCGCGCTACGCCCGCCGGTATGCCGAGGACCGGGGCACGCTCGACGACTGGGGACCCGAGCGGATCGAGCGCAAGCTGCGTGCGGCCGGCGTCGATCAGGAGCACATCGACGCGGCGCTCGCGGCGCGCGATGGCGAGGACGAGCTCGACGCGGCGGTCGTGTTGCTGCGCCGCCGCTGGGCCGAGGCTCCCGCGACGGACCGCGAGCGCGAGCGCGCGCTCGCGCTGCTCGTGCGCAAGGGGTACGACCTCGAGCTCGCGTACGACGCCGTGCGCGCGTTGACGCGGGCCATATGATCAGACGCAGTCAGACCGAGCCCGTGAGGGCGAACCAGGGCAGCAACCCGAACGTCTTTTGATCACTCAGGCAGCTTCGACGACGGCCGAAAGAGCATCCGAGACAGGGCGCGAACCGCGCTCCTGAGCACCACAAGTCACCCACGTACATCCCGTCCTCATGAAGCCCGGCGCCCTGCGCCGTGTCCTGCCGTTCCCCGCACGGCTCGGTCCGACTCCCTGACATCGACGAGCAACCGCGCGGCCCGGACGCCACCTGGGAGGCACGGGGAGAGGAACGGCAATGGAACTGGTCGCGGCGGCGCTCATCGTGGCGGCGGCGATCGTGTTCGTCTGGGGCGGACGCCATCGCCGGTTCGGGTCAGCAGCCGCGCGCGAGGAGCTTGCGCGCCTGGAGGAGCACACGCACGCCCGCGCCGAGGAGCTCGACCGGCGCGCGCGCGAGCTCGACGAGCAAAAGCTCGCGCTCGAAGCCGAGCGCGAGAAGCTCGCCACGAGGCGCCGCGAGCACGAGGAGGGGCTCGAGCAGATCTCCGGCCTCAGCGCGGGGCAGGCGAAGGAGCGCCTCATGAAGGAGATCACCGATCAGGTGCGGCTCGAGAGCGCGCGCCACATCCGCGAGATCGAGGAGGCGACCAAGCGCGACGCGGCCCGGCGCGTGCGCTCGATCCTGTCGGTCGCGATGCAGCGCCTGGCGGCCTCGCACGCCGCCGAGACGACGGTGTCCGTCGTCCACCTACCGGCCGATGACATGAAGGGCCGGATCATCGGTCGCGAGGGCCGCAACATCCGCGCCCTCGAGAACCTCACCGGCGTCGACTTCATCATCGACGACACCCCCAGCGCGGTCGTCCTGTCGGCGTTCGACGGCGTGCGGCGCGAGGTCGCCCGCATGACGCTCGAGAAGCTGCTGGCCGACGGGCGCATCCACCCGGCCCGCATCGAGGAGGCGTTCGACCGGGCGACGTGCGAGCTCGACGCGCAGATCCGGCACGCCGGTGAGGACGCGGCGTTCCAGTCCGGCGTGCAGGGGCTCGACATCGAGATGATCACGACGCTCGGCCGGCTGAAGTTCCGCACGAGCTACGGCCAGAACGTCCTCGCGCACTCGATCGAGTGCGCGCAGCTGGCGTCGATGATGGCCCAGGAGCTGGGCGCCAGCCCGAAGACCGCCGCGCGGGCCGCGCTGCTGCACGACATCGGTAAGGCCGTGCCGCACGAGGTGCAGGGAACGCACGCGCTCGTCGGTGGCGAGATGGCCCGTCGCCACGGCGAGTCCGAGGCCGTCGCGCACGCCATGGAGGCCCATCACAACGAGGTCGATCCGCAGACGATCGAGGCCGTCATCGTGCAGGCCGCCGACGCCCTGTCGGGCGCGCGCCCGGGAGCGCGCGGGGAGTCGCTCGAGTCCTACGTCAAGCGGCTGCGCGAGCTCGAGCAGATCGCCACGCGCCACGACGGCGTCGAGAAGGTCTACGCGATGCAGGCCGGCCGCGAGGTGCGGGTCATCGTCGAGCCCGGCGCCGTCGACGACGACGAGGCGCTGCTTTTGTCCCGCGAGATCGCGCGGGAGATCGAGCGCGAGCTCGAGTACCCCGGCCAGATCAAGGTGACCGTCATCCGGGAGTCGCGGGCGGTGGAGTTCGCAAAGTAACGTCGTCCGGAGGTCGCCGGTTCCGGCGACCGGAGGCCGAAACTCGTTCTCCGTCGCAGGTCCGCGCGTGTCTTGTCACAAACGCGTCTGGATCGGTAACGAAATGACGGGAATCCTCGGCGGTCATGGAGGGGTTGGGCCCAAAACGCCAGCATGCCGGACGTTTTGGACCCGACCCCCCGCGCGACCAGCAGATCGCGCAGCTGGCACGGGATCAGCACAGCGTTGTGTCATTGGAGCAGCTGCGCGCGCGGGGGCTCAGCGCGAGTGCCGTTCGGGCGCGTGTTGCGAGCGGCCGGCTGCATCGGGTGCACGCCGGCGTGTACGCGGTGGGTCATCCGAACATCTCGGAGAAGGGGCGCTGGATGGCCGCCGTGCTGGCGTGCGGGGACGGTGCGGCGCTCTCTCACCGATCGGCCGCAGCGTTGTGGGGCCTGCGCCCAGATAGCCGAGCCGTCAGCGACGTGACGTCCCGCAGCCGCTCGGGGCGCCAGCGGGCCGGCATCGTCGCGCACAGGGGACAGGGGCTGTTGCCACGCGACAGCGACACCGTCGACGGCATCCGCTGCACGAGCGTCGCCCGCACGCTCCTCGACCTGGCCGAGGTTGTCGACCGCCGCGGCCTGGAACGAGCGATCGACCGCGCCGAGCAGCTGCGCGTGCTCGACATGCGCGCGATCAGCGACGTGCTCGACCGCTCAAACGGCCGCCGCGGCGCCGCCATCCTGCGCGCGGTCCTCGCCGAGCACTACGCCGCCAGCACCCTCACCGCCAGCGAGCTCGAAGAGCGATTCCTGCTCATCTGCCTCACCGCTGCTGTTCCCCGACCTGACGTCAACGCCTGGATCGCCCTCCCCGACAACACCGGCTACCGAGCCGACTTCCTGTGGCGCACCCAGCGCCTCATCGTCGAGGTCGACGGCCACGCCACCCACCGCACCCGCCAGGCCTTCGAACAGGATCGACGACGCGATCAACGTCTCACGCTCGCCGGCTACCGCGTCGTGCGCTTCACCTGGCGCCAGGTGACCGAGGAGCCCGAACGCGTGGCGGCCATCCTGCGGGAACTGCTCGCCGGCGTCCGCCGGGGTTAACCTTCACCCCGCGATGAAGCGCTACCACGTGACCACCTTCGGGTGCCAGATGAACGAGCACGACTCCGAGCGGATGAAGGGCATGCTCGAGTCGCTCGGCTATGTGGAGGCGCCGGCGGCCGACGAGGCCGACGTGATCCTCTTCAACACGTGCTCGATTCGCGAGAAGGCCGACAGCCGCTTCGTCGCCCATCTCCAGCAGGCGAAGGGGCTGAAGAAGGCAGATCCCGAGCGGATCATCGGCGTCGGCGGCTGCTGGGCGCAGTCCGTGAAGGACGAGGTCTTCGCGCGCTTTCCGTTCGTCGACGTCGCCTTCGGCCCGGGCCAGGTCCACAAGCTCGCCGAGTTCCTCACGTCGGACTCGATCACCGCGCAGGGCTTCTTCGAGTTCGAGGGCTTCACCGGCCACCTGCCGGGCAAGCGGGCGCGCGAGTTCCAGGCGTGGGTGCAGATCTCGGTCGGCTGCAACTGCCGCTGCTCGTACTGCATCGTGCCGTCCACGCGCGGGAGGGAGGTCAGCCGGCCGGCGGCCGAGCTCGTCGACGAGGTGCGGGCGCTGGCTGCGGAGGGCGTCAAGGAGGTCACGCTGCTCGGCCAGAACGTCAACTCGTACGGGCGCGACCTGCGGGGTGGGCGGGGTCCGATTACGAGCTTCGCCGAGCTGCTGTACCGCCTCGACGAGATCGACGGCATCGAGCGCATCCGCTACACGAGCCCGCATCCCAAGGACATGCGCGAGGACGTCATCCGCGCCCACGCCGAGCTCGCCTCCGTGTGCGAGCACATCCACCTGCCGCTGCAGGCCGGCTCCTCGCGGATCCTGAAGGCGATGCGCCGCACGTACACGCGCGAGCGCTACCTCGACCGCGTCGCTCTCGTCCGCGAGCACGTCCCCGACGCCGCGATCACGACCGACATCATCGTCGGGTTCCCCGGCGAGACCGAGGAGGACTTCGCGCAGACCCTCGAGGTCTGCGAGCAGGTCGGCTACGACGGCGCGTTCACGTTCGTCTTCTCCCCGCGCCGCGGCACCGAGGCCGGCGCGCTGACCGAGGGGCTCGTGCCGCACGAGCTGAAGGTCGAGCGGATGCAGCGCCTCGTCGAGGTCGTCCAGCGCCGCGCGGCGCAGCGCGCCCAGCGCTTCGTCGGGCGGACGCTCGACGTGCTCGTCGAGGGCACGTCGCGCACCGATCAGACGAAGCTGCGCGGGCGCTCGCGCCACAACAAGACGGTCAACTTCGAGGGCCTCGCGCAGCCGGGCGACATCGTCCCGGTCCGCATCACCGCCGCGACGAGCCAGACGCTCGCCGGTGAGACCTCGCTGCTCGCGGTCGCCGAGGGGCGCTGAGGTGCCGCTGCCGGAGGCAGCGGC
>JBOGYT010000086.1:0-4127 GCA_050696955.1 Solirubrobacteraceae bacterium
GAGCACCCGATCGAGCCCGAGGAGGTGGCCGAGGCCGCCGCCATCGCAGCCGAGGCCGAGGCCGTGGCGCTCGAAGAGGACGCGCTCGCCGAGCTGCGCGAGCGCGCTGCGAAGGCCGACGAGTACCTCGACCTCGCGCAGCGCACGCAGGCGGACTTCGAGAACTTCCGCAAGCGCATGATGCGCGACGTGCAGGCGGCTGAGGCGCGCGGCACCGGGCGGCTGGCGCGGGAGCTGCTGCCGGCGCTCGACAACCTCGAGCGGGCGCTCGCGGCCGTCGAGGCCAGCGATGCCGACTCCGAGCACCACATGACCAAGGGCTTCCGGCTCGTCCAGTCAGAGCTCGCCGCGGCGCTCCAGCGCACCGGCATCGAGGGCTTCACCCCGCGGGGCGAGCCGTTCGATCCCGCCGAGCACGAGGCCGTCGCGCAGCATCCGGTCGAGGGCGCCGAGACGGGCACGATCGTCGAGGTCCTGCAGGCCGGCTACCGCCTGAACGGCGCGATCCTGCGGCCCGCGCGGGTCATCGTCGCGGGCTAGGGGACGCACGATGGCGGCTCAGGATCACTACAAGGTGCTCGGCGTCGAGCGCAAGGCGACGGCGGCCGAGATCAAGAAGGCCTACCGCAAGCTCGCGCGCCAGTACCACCCCGACCGCAACCCCGGCGACGCGAAGGCCGAGGAGCGCTTCAAGCAGATCTCGCAGGCGCACGACGTGCTCGGCGATCCCGACAAGCGCAAGGAGTACGACCGCCAGCTGCTCAACCCGTTCTCGGGCGCGGGCCGCGGCGGCGGCGGCGCCGCCGGCTACGACATGGGCGGCTTCGGCGACATCCTGTCCGACCTCTTCGGCCAGGCGCGCGGTCGCGCGGGCGGCGGCGCGCCGCGCCAGCAGGCCGAGCGCGGGCGCGATCTCGAGGCCGAGGTCTCGATCAGCTTCGAGCAGGCGATCGCGGGCGCGCAGGTGCCGATCTCGGTGCCGAAGCTCGAGCGCTGCGGGACCTGCAACGGGACCGGCGCGAAGCCGGGCACGGCGCCGACGGTCTGCCCGCGCTGCCAGGGCCGCGGCGTCGAGACCGAGGGCCAGGGCCTGTTCTCCATCTCGCAGCCGTGCTCGCAGTGCGGCGGCGCCGGCGTCGTCATCGAGGACCCGTGCCCGACGTGCAAGGGCTCGGGCCGGCTGCGCACCGTCAAGCGCTACCGCGTGAACATTCCCGCGGGCGTCAAGGACGCCAGCAAGATCCGCCTCGCCGGCAAGGGCGAGCCGGGACGCTCGGGCGGCGCCGACGGCGACCTCTTCGTCATCACGCGCGTCGCCGAGTCGCCGGTGTTCAAGCGCAAGGGCGACAACGTCGAGGTCGAGGTGCCGCTGACGATCCCCGAGGCGCTGCGCGGCGCGGAGGTCGAGGTGCCGACGCTGAACGGCCGCAAGACCCTGCGCGTCCCGCCCGCCACCCGGCCGGGCAGCCTGCAGCGGCTGCGCGGCGAGGGCCCGAAGAGGCTCGGCAAGGCCGGCCACGGCGACATCCACTACCGCTTCTCGCTCGACCTCCCCGACAAGCTGACCGCCGAACAGGAGGCCGCCGTGGCCGATCTCGAGAAGGTCTTCAACGGCAACCCGCGCGCGAGGCTCTTCTCGCAATGAGCACCCGGCGGCGTACTACGCGGATCGAGATGTCCTCCGACCGTGGCGTCTTCATGATCTCGGTCGCCGCCGAGCTGGCCGACATGCATCCGCAGACGCTGCGGATGTACGAGCAGCGCGGCCTGATCGAGCCCAAGCGCTCACCGAAGGGCACGCGGCTGTACTCCCAGGAGGACGTCGACCGGCTGCGCCGCATCCAGCAGATGACGGCCGAGCTGGGCCTGAACCTCGCCGGCGTCGAGAAGGTGCTCGAGCTCGAGGAGCAGCTGCGGCGGATGACGCGCAAGGTCGCCGCGCTCGAGCAGCGCCGCGAGCAGCTCGAGGCCGAGGTCGCCGCGCTCGAGGGCCGCCGCGACCAGGCGAGGGCCGACCTCGTCCGCTACGTCGGCAGCCCGAGCGGCGAGATCGTCCGCGCCGAGGACATCCGGCCGTTCACGATCCCGATCGAGCGGCCGGGCGACGGCGCCTGAGCTCAGGCAGGGGGGTCCGCGTGCGGGCGTTGCGCGGGCGCGAGTTCGCACTTGAGCCTCATATGCGAGTCGAACTGCGAACGCGCGCTTCCCCGGCGCTGATCGGCCCGCCGCGGCGAACCGAACCCTCATCCGTCATCGATGCTGTTCGGACAGACGCGCGGTCGCTCAACTCGCCGTCCCGAGCAGCTGCGAGCAGAACGCGTCGGCGAGCCACTCCTCGAAGCGCTCCGGCGTCCAGCCACGACGGCTGACGAGCAGCCCCCAGACCGCGGGGTGGTTCAGCGTCCACAACAGGTCGGCGGCCTCGTCGGCGCCGAGCCCGGGTCTGAGCGCCCCGCGCTCGGCCAGCGTGTCGATGATCGCGCGCTGGTTGTCGTAGAAGTCGCTCTGGATGCGCTCCCACAGCGCGCCGATATCCGGATCCACCGATGAGGCGCTGCGGATGATCTCCAGCAGCCCACCGACGCGCTCCTTGACGGCGCGGGCGTTGCGCGCGTTGAGCCGCAGCTGGCGCTCCGGATCGGGCTCTTCGAGGACCTCGAGGTACCACTGCCGGACACCGACGGGGACGTCCTCGTCGTCGCCGCGCAGCAGCCGGTTCCACAGCGCTCGAAGCACGCCGCTCTTGGACGCGAACGCCAGGTAGACCGTCTTCAGCGCGACGCCGGCCTCGGCGGCGACCGCGGCCATCGTCGTGGCGCTGTAGCCGTGGTCGTCGAACAGCCGCTTCGCCGCGTCCAGGATCTGCGCCCGCGTCGCCGCCGCCTGCTCCTGGCGGCGCGGCGAGTTGTAGGTGCGCTTGACAGGCTCGGCCATTTCACTATCCTAGCGGTAGATTCATTACATGCTTATTAGATCAAACTTGGAAAGAGGGCGGTGCGGCGATGGCGTTCCTGACGACGCGGGTGAAGGTCGAGGACTACGACGCGTGGAAGGCGATGTTCGACACGGACCCGCCGCGGGCGAGGACGCAGGCGATCGGGCACCGCGTCTTCCGGCTCGTCGACGATCCGAACGAGGTCATGGTCGTCGTCGAGTTCGCGACGGCCGATGAGGCGGCCGCCGGACGCGAGAAGCTCATCGCGTCGGGCGTGCTCGACCGCGTGACCGTCATGATGCCGCCGGCCCTGCTGACCGAGGCTGAGGCCGTGACGTACTGACGGGGTGCGGCGTCGGCTTGCATGAAAAAATCTCAGTGAGCTAGACTGAGATTCATGCAAGCCGACCGCTTCACGATCAAGACGCAGGAGGCCCTGCAGGCCGCCGTGGCGCTCGCTCCGGCACGGCGCCACGCCCAGGTCACTCCGCTCCATCTTCTCGCCGCCCTGCTCGACCAGGACGGCATCGTCGCACCGGTCCTGGGCAAGCTCGGCGCCGCGCCCGACGCCGTGCGCGCGGATGTCGAGCGCGCGCTGGCCGATCTGCCGACGCTGGCCACGGAGGCCGAGCCGACGACGTCGCCCGAGCTGCTGGGCGTCCTGCGGGCCGCCGAGCGCGAGATGCGCGAGCTCAAGGACGAGTTCGTCTCCGTCGAGCACGTCCTGCTCGCGCTCGCCAAGGACGACGGCCTCGCCGGCAGGGCGCTGCGCGCCAACGGCGCCACGCGCGAGCGGCTGCTGCAGGCGCTCGCCGACGTGCGCGGCTCGCACCGCGTCACCGACCAGTCGCCCGAGGAGAAGACCCAGGCGCTGGAGCGCTACGGGCGCGACCTGACCGAGGAGGCGCGCGACGGCGAGCTGGACCCGGTCATCGGCCGCGACGACGAGATCCGCCGCGTCGTCCAGGTGCTCAGCCGCCGCACGAAGAACAACCCGGTGCTGATCGGCGAGCCGGGCGTCGGCAAGACCGCGATCGTCGAGGGCCTCGCCCAGCGGATCGTCAGCGGCGACGTCCCCGAGTCGCTGCGCGACCGGCGCGTCATCGCGCTGGACATCGGCGCGCTGCTCGCCGGCTCGAAGTACCGCGGCGAGTTCGAGGAGCGCCTGAAGGCCGTCCTCAAGGAGGTCTCC
>JBOGYT010000087.1:0-3687 GCA_050696955.1 Solirubrobacteraceae bacterium
GGTTCGGCCGCCGGGGTCTGCGCCGCCGGCGTCGGGCCGGCGGGCTCGGGCGGCGGCGCGGGCACGTCGGACGGAGCGGCTAGCGCGTCGGCCCGGATCCCGCGCGCCATGAGGAACACGCCGAGCAGCAGGCCGACGATCGCGACGGCCGTGACCGTGGCGTCGTTAAGCGTCGCGAGAACGAATGCAGACACTCCGCCAGCGTAGCCGGACACTCCGACGGGACGCTGAGGCACGCGCCTCCCGACGCCATGCAAATCGGGTTTGATTTGCGCGACGAACGGGGCATACTCCAGCACGGGCCGGGCCCACCCGCCGGGGGGATGGGCAACCCGACTTGCGACTGGTGTCGAGGACGTGGGCGGCGTTTGGCGCCGTGCCGCGGACAGGCACATCGTTTCGACCCGAAGGGGTAAGACACGTGGCCCAACCGCTGACGACCTTGCGTTGCGATCGCTGTCGCGCGATCGTGAGCAGCACGGAGGCGCCGAAGATGATCCGCCAGGGAACGCCGTGCGGGGTGTGTGGTGGGAGCCTCGCGGCGGCGGTGTCATACACCGGCCGCGTAACGGCTTCGCTGGAGCTGGTGGGTGCAGGCAGCGCTCAGCGCTGAGGGGTCCCGGGGAGGAGGCCTGGCAGGAGCTAACCCCTCCTGCCGGGCCGGACCCGCCGTCTGTACCAGTGCAGCTCGTCGAGCGCCGCGGGGTGTCGCGGTCCACGAACTACATCGATGAAGGAGCGAGGGACGGGCGGCGCGGCTCTCCGCGGTGAGGGTGGACGCGGTTTCCAGGGAAGCGTCCATCAACAAGTTGTGGGGTTGGGCACCGTCTCGCGGCGCCCGTAGCCGCCCGGCCCCTCGCCAATACCACCGGTATTACCAGCGGGACCGCGCGACTCCGGACATCCACGATCCAATGCCCAACCCCACAACTTGTTCTCCGACGCCTCCTGACCGCAGCGGTCCATAACCCCTGCCACCCCCTCGGGCGACGCGACCCCAACGCGGGAAGACACGCGTTCGGCGATCACGAGCTGCCGCCCTACTCCGCCGCCGTGGACAGCTCCCACCCGAGCATCTCGCGGTGGCAGCGCGCGAGCTCGCCGTACGCCCGGTGCACGTCGGCGCGGGCGGCCTCGAGGATCTCGGGCGGGGCCGGCTCGGGCGTCCAGCGGTTCTTGATCGGCTCGGTCGCCTCGAGCGCCTGGAGCTCCTGCGACGCGCTGCGCAGCCGCTCGTGCGCGCGCCGCAGCGTCTTGCGTTCGTCCTCCGACAGGTCCTCTGGCGCGCGCGGCTCGGTCACCCGGCCCATCATGCCAGCACGCGCGCGCTGTGCGACAGATCGCACACTTCACCGCCGCCGGCTGCCCTACGCTCGCGCTGTTTCCAAGGAGGTGGCGACGTGGCCGTACGAGTGCGGAAGGACATCTGGGATCTCGGCGACGAGACCGACCCGTGGCGCGATCCGGCGATCCTCGCGTACGCGAAGGCGATCCGCGCGATGCAGCGCGTCGATCAGACCGATCCGACCAACGGCGCGAGCTGGATCAACCAGGCGGCGATCCACGAGCGCCGCGCCAACCCGGTCGCGGGCCGGCTCGAGGACCAGTGCCAGCACGCCAGCTGGTTCTTCCTCCCGTGGCACCGCATGTACCTCTTCCAGTTCGAGTCGATCATCCGCTCGCACATGAGCGCCGCCGACGCGGCGACGTGGGCGCTGCCGTACTGGAACTACACCCGCAGCGCCGCCCGCCGCGCGCTGCCGCCCGCGTTTCGCCGGCAGCAGCTTCCCGACGGCACGCCGAACCCGCTCTTCGTCACGCAGCGCCAGCGCACCCCGCTGAACATGAACGGCGGAGCGCGCCTGCCGGTCTCCGCCGTGCGCACGCAGGCGGCGCTGAGGCCGACGGTCTTCACCCGGCCGGCGTCGAGCGCGACGCAGGGCTTCGGCGGCGTGCAGACCGGTTTTCACCACAACACCGACGGCTTCCCGGGGCCGCTGGAGTTCACCCCGCACGGCGACGTCCACGTCGTCGTGGGCGGCCGCGACCCGGCGACGGGCGAGCGCGGCTTCATGGGCCTGTTCGGGACCGCCGCGCTGGACCCGATCTTCTGGCTGCATCACGCCAACCTCGACCGCCTGTGGGAGGTGTGGCTGCGCAGGCCGGGGCCCGACCGCCCACCCGGCAGGAACCCGACCGCGAGCGCCTGGCGGACGATGCAGTTCGACGTCGTCAGGCCCAACGGCCAGCGCGTGAAGATGCGCGTCGAGAAGGTCCTCGACAGCGAGCGGGACCTGGAGTACACCTACAGCGAGCTGCCCCCGCGCCCGCGGGCGCAGCGAGAAGCGCCGGAGAGGCCGAGCGTGACCGAGGAGAAACCACCTGAGATGGTGGGCGCGACCGACGAGCCGGTCACGCTCACCGGCGCGACGCACTCGACGCAGCTGGCCGTGAGCCCGCCGAAGGGGCCCGCCCGGCGCGACGTCGCAGGGGCGCCCGAGCCGGTGAACCTGTATCTCAACATCGAGGACATCGAGGGCGACGTCACCCCGGGTCTCGTCTACGGCGTCTATGTGAACCTGCCCGAGGGCGAGGAGCCCGACGAGGAGAGCCCGCACCTCGCGGGCACCGTGTCCTTCTTCGGCATCGAGAACACGAGGCCCGACGACGACAAGGAGGAGGCGCCGCATCAGCTGCGCTACACGTTCGACATCACGGCGATCGTCGACGCGCTCAAGGAGCAGCGCGACTGGGATCCCGAGAAGCTGCGCGTGACGTTCTCGCCGGTCGAGGGCAGCGACGAGGAGCTCGCGGAGCTCGACGTGCCGCCCGTGAAGGTCGGCCGGGTCAGCCTCTTCGTGGAGTAGGCGCCGCAATGGCGTCAGCGCCGGCGGCCGGAGGGCTCGCAGGCCCGCTGCGGCGGGCGCTGTGGCCCGTGCCGGAGTGGCCGTGGCTCGTGCTCGCGTCCTGCGCGTGGACGGCGCTGCTGGGCCACGCGATCCACGGTGGCGGCCTGCTCGCGTGGGTCGTCATGGTCGTCGCGATGATGCTGCCGGCGACGCTGCCGGTCGCCCGCGCGATCAGCTTCGGGAGCCTGTGGGACCGGCGCCACCGCGCGCCGGCGATCTTCCTCGTGACGTACGTCGCGATCTGGTCGCTGTTCGGCGCGCTCGCGCTCGGCGCCTGGTCGCTCGTCGACGGTCGCGGCGGCTCGCAGCACGCGACGCTCGTGATCGCCGGGCTGCTGCTGGCCGGCGCCGGCTGGCAGCTCACCCGGCAGCACCGGCGCCTGCTCAAGCGCTGTCACCGCATGCGCACGCTCGGCTCGCGCGGGCGCGCGGCGGACCTCGCGTGTGCCCGCTACGGCGCGTACCACGCGCGCCAGTGCGTCGGCGTGTGCTGGCCGCTCATGCTCGCGATGGTCCCCGCCCACCGTCCCGCGCTGATGATCGCCGTCGCCGGTCTCAGCACATGGCAGCGGCTCGCTCGCAGGCCGCGCCGGACCGCGTGCGCCGCGGCCCTGGCCGGCCTCGCGCTGCTCGTGCTCGCGCTGTAAGGAGGCGTCCGAAAACACGTTGTGGGTCGGGTGGCCGGGGGCATCGCAGCCCCCGGCTCCCTCGGATCCCGGCGTGACAGTCTCCCGTCACCGGGCTCTTCTCACCCGTCGGCAAGTCAGACGTAGCCGCG
>JBOGYT010000088.1:0-9848 GCA_050696955.1 Solirubrobacteraceae bacterium
CGAAGACGAGCTGCTCGCCCGGCCGGGGATCTCGCAGGATTCCGAGGTCAAGCCGTCGCTCGCCGAGGGCCTCGATCTGGGGGTCATCGAACAGTTCGTGCAACCGGAGCGCCAGATCGGGAGACACCTTTCGGGATTCGCGTACGAGGGCAGGCACGATTTGCACGTTCGCCGACGGCAGAAAGCCGAGTCGCAGCCGCCCGGCCTCGCCACGAGCCACCCGGCGAGCCATGTCGCAGGCCCGCTCGACCTCCTCGAGGGCGTGCGGGGCTTCGCGGAGAAGGGCGCGGCCGGCCTCCGTCAGGCGAACGCTTCGCCTCGTGCGAGTCAGCAGATCGGCGCCGAGCGTCCGTTCGAGCTCGCGGATGGCACGGCTGAGCGACGGCTGGGTGATGTGCAGCCGCGTGGCCGCCCGTCCGAAGTGCAGCTCCTCGGCGACGGCGACGAAGTAGCGGATGAGGCGCAGCTCAGGAGTAATAGCCATGGGCTATCAATTGGATGCGAATCGGCCTTGGACATGAACGATAACCAGCCGTAGCCTCGTTGCATGCAAGTGCAGTCGCCCGATGTCACGCAGGCGCCTGAGCCTCTCGACAAGGAGCGGATGACGAGTCGCCTGGCCACGCGAGACGACATCCCCGCACTTGAGCCTTTGATGCGGGCAGCGATCGACGAGTTGCAGAAGGGCTTCCTCGACAACGCCCAGATCCGCTCGAGCCACGCGATCATGGGTCTCGACCGGCAACTGATCGATGACGAGACGTACTTCGTGATCGAACGTGGCGGGCTGGCAGTTGGGTGCGGCGGCTGGAGCCGTCGTGCAGCCCTCTACGGTGGCGACCACAGCGGAGGGAGGGACAGCGCGCTGCTTGATCCCTCGAAGAACGCTGCACGTGTTCGCGCTATGTATACGCGCCCCGGCTTCACGCGGCGAGGGATCGGACGCCTGATCCTCGCGCTCTGCGAGTCCGCCGCCGCAGCCGAGGGGTTCACTCGGCTGGAGCTGATGGCGACCCTGTCGGGCCGGCCGCTCTATGCCGCCGCTGGGTTTGAGGCAATCGAAGACGTCCTGGACGCGTCTGGGGGCGTCCCCGTCCCGCTCATCCGGATGGGCAAGGACATCGGGTGAGGGAGCCCCTCGGGCTCCGGCTGCTTGGCCCACGGGGTTGGTGGTAAATGCCGTCCCTGGCCGACTATCCGCGGGTGGGGCTCCTCTTCGGTCCTTCCCCGGTCCATCGTCTCGAGCGGCTGACCGAGCATCTCGGGGGGAGGGTTTCCCTCTGGGCCAAGCGCGAGGACTGTAACTCGGGGCTCGCCTACGGCGGCAACAAGACTCGGAAGCTCGAGTACCTGGCAGCCGACGCGGTGGCGCGGTGTTGCGACACGCTCGTCTCGATCGGCGGTGTTCAGTCGAACCACACGAGGCAGGTCGCCGCCGTCGCGGCGCGGCTCGGTCTCGGGTGCGTGCTCGTCCAGGAGCACTGGGTCGACTGGGACGACCCCGGCTACGAGCGCGTCGGGAACGTCCTCCTCTCGCGGATCATGGGCGCCGACGTCCGGCTATCGGCCGCGGGCTTCGACATCGGCATCCGACCGAGCTGGGAGGACGCGTTGGCGTCGGTCGAGGCGTCCGGTGGCAAGCCCTATGCGATCCCCGCCGGCGCCTCGGACCACCCGCTCGGCGGGCACGGTTTCGCCCGCTGGGCGGACGAGGTTGCCAAGCAGGAGTCCGAATTGGGGGTCTTCTTCGACACGATCATCGTCTGCTCGGTCACCGGCTCGACCCAAGCCGGGATGGTCGCCGGCTTCGCCGGGCAGGAGCGGCCGCGACGCGTCCTCGGGATCGACGCCTCGGCGACGGTGGAGCAGACGTGGGAGCAGATCGCGCGGATCGCCCGACGAACGGCAGCGTCGATCGGGCTCGGGCGCGCCCTTACAGACGACGAGATCGTCCTCCTCGACGAGTGGCACGCCGGCACCTACGGGATCCCCGACGAGAAGACGATCGAGGCGATCCGCCTCTGCGCCCGGCTCGAGGGAATGCTGACCGATCCGGTGTACGAGGGGAAGTCGATGGCGGCGATGATCGACCTCGTCCGGGACGGGAGGATCGAGCCCGGCTCAAACGTCCTGTATGCACATCTCGGCGGGCAGCCGGCACTGAACACCTACGCCGGCGCCTTCTGAGCCGCAATAGCGTCGACGCCGACCGGGCGCGCGACTGCTCTCCCGAACAAAGCAGGCACGTTCGCTGCCGTCGTCCACGTGATCGCTGTGGACGAAACGCAGCAGCGTTGGCATAGTGCCGCGCGTCGCTCCTCCCCAGCACTCCCGGTCAACATCAGAGCGAAGCGACAACGTATGCGTCGCGCATGACGACCGGCGACTCACGCGTCAGCCGAGAGGCTGGTCGGTGCGCTGAGGAGGCTCGTGATGAACGAGACGAGTTCGTGGTCGTCGGCCGGCAGGTCGGTCGGTGGCCGGGTCTGTCGCGTGCGCACGGATGTGCTCGGCTGCTCGGCGCGTGAGGACGTCGGGAAATAGGCGCTCCAGCGCCGATCCGGAGGGCAGCGCCTTCGCCGAAACCGGGGAGCTCCAGTTTGGTGACCGCGATCGTCTTGCGCGGCCGTCCTGCGTGGGCATCGGGGCGGTCTTCTGCAGGAACCGCGCCCAGTCTCCCTGCGACACCTTCACCGCGGCCAGCCGCGCGACCTCGGCCGCGAGGTCATCAGCGATCGTGTGCACCATCGCGAGCGCCTCGCGGGCGTCGGTGAGCTTCAGCCTGGAGTAGCGGGAGTGGCGGACCTTGATCTGCTGGGCCGGTCTCGCTCATCGCAGCCGAGTGGGTGTTGTCGCAGAGCGGAGACGAGGTCGTAGATCTACTCGGCGGCCCGACCGGCCGCTGGCTGCGTGGCGAGCAGTTCCGGCGTGCGCGCGACGACGTTCGTCGCAGGTTCGGCCCGATGTGATCGCGCTCGCTGCCAACCGTCCACCGCAACCCACGGGGTCGTCGCATCAGCGGCGCAAGGGAGGTCTACCATGACTGAGATGGCTGTCGCGGTGAAGAAGCTCGACGTCAGTGTCGGCGATCTGGTCGAGATCGACGGTCGCACGTACGACGTCGTGTCTGACAAGGCGGGCGGGGTGACGCTCGAGCCCGCGATCACGGTGCTCTCGGCCGAGCTTCACGAACGGCACGGCACCAAGCCGATCAGCCAGGAGCGTTTCGACGAGCTCTTCGGCGACCTCCCCAGCGACGGGGAGGGATAACCGTGGCGACATCCGCCCCGAGGCGGGCGGGGCACGTCGAAGCCAGCTTCGACGCGGACGTCTGGACGCAGGAGGTCGAACGCCTGCGGCGGGGAGGGTTTGATGCGAACCGCTGCCGAGCGTGCTCGCGAGCAGATTGCCGTAAGCGGTGTGCCGAGGAGCGAACCGTGGGCATGCCGCTCGCAGGGCGATGCGCGACGGTGCAGTGACGCTGCGCTTGCTTGCCGATCGAGAAGAACGAGGCGCCCGACTCGCCGGCGAGCGCGCGCGCCAGAAGCGTCTTGCCGCAGCCCGGCGGGCCGAACAGCAGGATGCCCTTCGGGATCGCCGCGCCGACGGCGGCGTAGCGCTCGGGCGTTGCGAGGAAGGCGGAGACCTCGCGCAGCGCGTCGACCGCCGCGTCCTGCCCGGCGACGTCCGCGAACGAGCCGCTCGCCTCCTCGCGCCGGATCCTGCGAGCGCCGCTGCGCACGGAGAACAGCCCGGTGCCGCGGCGCGCAGAGACGAGGAAGTAGGCGAGCACGAGCGCGACCGCGAGATGTGCCGCGGCAGGATCGAGCGGCTGGTCGCGGATGCCGGGAGACCGACGGCGCAGCCGAATGACCAGGCGGTCGCGCGCGACGACGTCGACGCCGGCGAGCGCGCGCAGCTGGGGCGTGAAGCGCGGGTGCGCGTGCGTCTGCATGTACTCGAACGTGAACGCCACGTCGGCCGCCGTCAGCGGCTCGCCGTCGTGCCAGCGCGCGCCCCGCGCCAGGCGGACGGTCAGCCGGCGGCCGTCGGCGCTCGTCCGGATCGAGCGCGCGAGCCAGGGCCGTGGCACGCCGCGCTCGTCGCGCTCGTCGCGTGTCGTACACGAGCGTCACGAGCGGGTATGCGCTGCGGAAGGTGTACGGCGTCAGGGAGCCTTCGGGGCTGCCGATCGGGATGCGCACCGGCGGCGCCTGGCGCCGCTGGGCCAGCGCCGGCGACGCGGTCTTCGCGAGGCACGCGAGCCCGGCGACCGCGAGACGGCTCAGGTCAGCGCCGATCCGGGTCACTGCCGCGGCTCGGGCATCCAGTGGATGATCGCCGCCGGCACGGCGCGCAGCGGCGACCGCAGCGCGCCCTTGCGGCCGAGCAGCCAGTCCCCGAGCAGGTCCTCGAGCTCGCGCGTGAGCTCGGGGCTGTCGGCCAGCAGCAGCCACTCGCGGTAGTGCTCCGCTGCCTCGCGCACCGTCGCGAAGCGCCTGCGGTTGGGAGTCTCGACGACCTTCACCGCCGGCGCGATGCCCAGCTCGCGCAGGACCGCGAGCGCATCGAGGTACGTCGCGCCCGGCGCTCGCGGGGCGCCGTGAAAGTGGCGCCACAGCGGGTCGAGCATGGCGTCGCCGCTGTAGGCGCCCAGGTACAGGAAGACGTGCTCGCGGGCCGCCGCATCGAGCTTCGTCAGGAAGCGCGGGGCGTCCGCGACGAGCGGCAGGACGAACGCGGAGAAGGCGATGTCGGCGCGCCCCGTGTCGGCGTCATCCCACGTGCCCTGGACGATCGTGAGGTTCGTGACGCCGACCTCGCGCGCGTCGCGGCGCAGGATGTCGAGCATGCCCGCGCTCGGGTCGACCGCCGTCACGTGGCCGGCCGCGCGCGCGAGCGGCACGGCGTACCGGCCGGTGCCGGCGCCGACGTCGAGGGCCGTGCTCGATGCGCGCGTGACCCGTCGCAGGCGGCGCAGGAAGGGATCGCTCTCGGCGTCGTCGAGCCCGGCGGCCGCGGCGTAGCGGTTTGCGCGCCGGTCCCAGAAGGACCCGCTGAGGGACCCGCGGTCGGGCGACAGCCGCCTCATCTCGTCGAGCCGATCGGTCACGAGCCGGCGCCATCGCGCCGAAGCGACGCTGTGATCGCTTGCGTTCAGAATGATCTCGATCGTACGGTCTCGACGCTCGCTCTCGCGCCGACGCACCAGGAGGGGGTTAACCGCACCAAGGTCTGCGGGGATTCACCCTGGTCGGAGCAGCCGTCCGGTGGGAGGCTTGCGCCATGACCTCCACCGAAGCCCGCACCCGCTACATGCGCCTGCAGATCGAGCGGATCGACGCGCTCGCGCTCGGCGTGGATGAGGCCTCCTCCTACATGACGCACCTGAGCACGGCGATCGCGGACGCGAAGTCGGACTACATCGCCGGCGCCGTCGCCGAGATCGCCTCGATGCGCGCCGATCTCAACTCCCCGGCGCAGCAGGACCTGACGGTCTTCAGCAACTAGTGGACCGCCAGACACCGCCGCCGCGGACCGGCCTGACGCCGGCCGCATGCACCGCGCTGCGGCCTCGCAGCTGCCACGCGTGAGCGCGCGGTCGTGGCGAACTCGGGGCTGCATGCGCCCCCGTGTGCGCCACGATCGCCAGGATCCGCTTCCGCGGAAACCTGCCGCGCGACGAGGCGCTCGTCTTCGTCGCCGGCCAGGTCGACGCCGCGCCGCACGAGCTGCTGGCGTACGGCGCGCGGCGCAGACGCGCAGCGATCACGTTCAGCTCGCCCTGACACATCTGGACTGGCGACGCGCCGACGACAGCGACCGCGAGCGCCTCGCGGTGTGGCTGTCCGAGCGCGCCGTCGAGCACGACTCGCCGGCGATCGCCGCCCGCAGCGGCTACAGCCTGCGGTCGCGATAGACCACCGGCTCGTCCACGACCCGATGGCGCGTCAGGGAACGTGCCTGAATCATCTCGAAGACGAGCCAGACGGCGCCGGCGATGAAGAGGATCACGCCGATGGTCTGGATGGAGATACCAGCCAGCGTGGCGGTAACGGCGAGCCAGAGGACGAGCCCAACGGCCATGAGAACGAGCGGGGGTCCGGCATCAGCAGCCATGCAAACAGCCTCCTTGCGTCGAGGAACGTACACCCCCGTTCTGCCCTGCGCCGCGCCGCTGGTGCCTGAGCCTCAGAGAGATCTCATACAGGTCGCGCACGAAGTGCTCTCGGCCAACACGAACGAAAGAAATGATGTCCATTGCGGCCGTTCCTTGACGAAACGGCCTCTCCGACGGGCGCGCCCCGAATGCATTCAAGCTTGCGCATACACCTGTCGATGGGACGGCAGAGGGGGCGTACCGCAGCCCCCGCCTTCACGCCTCGACCCCATTCCCAGGAGCGCTGACATGACCCCCGGCGACACAGCCGACCGACCGGCAGGCTCATTCCTTCAGCAGGCCCGCGCGGCTCTCGTGGGCCCGACGCGCAAGATCGCGCTTGGCATCGCGGCGATGGTCGTGCTGTTCGCCGCCGCCCTGGTGATGACGGACTGGCGCTACGGACAGGCCCTGGATCGCTACTCCGGAGAAGACGGCGTCAGCGAGCAGCGCGCGCAGCTCACGGGCATGCTCGACGCCCAGTCGCACCTGCTCGAGCGATTCAGCCTGTCCGTTGGGTCGCTGAACCGCGCCCGGTCGGTCCCGCAGGAGCTCGAGCACCTGACAGAACACTTCGACAGCGACATCGGCGTCGCGGTGGAAGGCGAGCCGGAGAACCAGACCCGCATCGGCAATCGCCTTCGCGCCGGTGGGCGGCGCCTCTACGAGATCGAGCGCACGCAGATCTTCCCGGGATCGTCCCCGGCGCAGCAGCAGCGCGCCTTCCAGCGCTACAGGGCAACCATGCGCCCGATGCTCGCGGACATCGAGCAGCTCGCGCGGATGAAGGAACGCGAGGCGGCGTCCGCCGAGGCCGCCGCGTCCGATCTCGCCGGCCAGGCGAAGACCTTTGCGATCATCGCGGGCCTGCTGGGCCTGGCGGCGGCGATCGCGCTCGGCCTGTACGCCGTGCGCCTGCTCAACCGTCTCTTCGCCGGTGTGCGAACGACCGCCACGACGCTGCTCGGGTCCGCCGCCGAGCTGCGCAGCTCGGCGCAGGAGGCCTCCGCCGCCACCGTCGAGCAGTCGGCCGCGATCGCCGAGGTCACGGCGACGGTCGACGAGCTGAGCGCCACCTCGACCGCGATCACCGAGTACGCGGCGACGAGCTCAGCCGCCGCCGGTCACACGAACGAGATGATGGAATCGATGCGCGAGCAGGTGAAGGGCATCGCCGACCGCTCGCTGGACCTCGGCCAGAGCAACCAGCAGATCGGCGAGATCCTCAAGCTCATCAACGACATCGCCGACCAGACGAACCTGCTGGCGCTGAACGCCGCCATCGAGGCCGCGCGCGCCGGCGAGGCGGGCCGCGGCTTCGCGGTCGTGGCCAGCGAGGTGCGCAAGCTCGCCGAGCGAAGCGTCAACTCGACCGACTCGATCCGGGAGATCCTGGACTCCGTCCGCGACAAGAGCACCGAGACGATCATGGCGACCGAGCAGGGCACGAAGGGCGCCGACCAGGTGGCGGATCTCATGCAGTCGAGCATCGACGCGCTCGAGCACAGCCGCACCGCGACCGCTCAGCAGGAAGAGGCGCTCGAGCAGGTCTCGAAGACGATGGTCGAGATCCGCAGCGCCGCCGAACAGCTGTCGGGCGAGCAGGAGAGCCGGCTGCAGAGCGCGGAGCGCGTCGAGGGCCTCGTGCAGGACCTCGAGGCACTGCTCGGCAGCTACGGGATCGTGCTCGACACGGCGCGGGTCAACGGCAATGGCCGTCGCTGACCCGCTCGCCGGGCCCGTCACATACGTGCGGATGGCCCTCGGCCACGAGCTGTACGCGCTCGCAGTCGAGGCCGTTCTCGAGGTCGCCGATCTCGGCGACGTCACGCCGCTCCCGGGGGCTCCCCGCGCGGTGCTGGGGGTCTGCAACCTGCGCGGCAACGTGCTGCCCGTGGTCGACGTCAGGAACCTGCTGGGAACGCAGGACGCCGCGGCGACCGCCCAGCGGCTGGTCGTGACCGAACGCGGGGGTCGCAGGGTCGGGCTCGCCGTGGACGCCGTGATCGACGTCGGCCCGCTGCCAGGAACCCCCGAGACCACCGACGCCGACCACCTGAGTGGCGCCGTCATCGTGCAGGGAGCGCTCGTCGGCTTCCTCGCGCTCGACTCGCTGCTCGCGGCGGTGGAGGCGAGCACATGACCCAGTACGACGCCGCCCTGCTGCAGATCTTCCACGAGGAGACCGTCGAGCGCCTCGACCGGATCGTGCACTCGCTGCTCACCGTCGAGAGCGGCGTTGCGAGTGCCGATGCGGTGGACGACCTCTTCCGCGATGTCCACTCCATCAAGGGCAATGCCGGGATGATGGGCTTCGAGCAGGCGCGGGCGATCGCCCACGCCATGGAGGACCTGCTCGAGGACGCGCGCGCCCGAGGGCACGTGGCTCCCGAGCATGTGGATCCGCTGCTGCGTGCCACCGATGCCGTGCGCAGGTCGGTTGCCGGCGAGGCCGTCGTGGCCGACGGCGTTCTCAGCGAGCTGCTCCCCGCCGCGCCCGCGGACGCGGACCTCACCGGGGCCTCGCCGTCGACGCCGGCGAGCGAGGACTCCGCGGAGCGAGCGGCCTCGATCCGCGTCTCGGCCGACAAGGTCGACGCGCTGCTCGATGCCGTGGGAGAGACGGTCCTGCACCGGCGGCGCTTGGAGCATCTGCTCACGCAACCCGCGCAGAACGGCAGCGGCCGCCCGGTCGCCGAAGAGATGGACACCGGTGAGCGGCTGCTCGACGAGCTTCAGGAGGCGGTCCTTCAGATGCGCACCCTGCCGCTGAGCTCGATTGCGGGGCGATTCCCGCGCGCGGTGCGTGACCTCGCCCAGCGGGAGGGCAAGCAGGTCAAGCTCGTCATGTCGGGCACGGAGACGCAGCTTGACCGTCTGATCCTCGACGGGATCTCGGAGACGATCAGCCACCTGCTCAGCAACGCGGTCATCCACGGGATCGAGTCCCCCGAGGAACGCGTCGCGGCCGGCAAGCCGCCGGCGGGGCGCGTCGAGCTGCGCGCCGAGCAGCGCGGTGGCATGGTCGCGATCGAGCTGGCCGACGACGGGCGCGGGGTACGCGCGGACCTCGTGCGCCAGGCGGACGGCGGCTCGCTCGCCGAGGTGCTGACGCGGGCCGGCTTCTCGACGGCCGCCGAGGTATCCGACGCCGCCGGCCGCGGAGTCGGCCTCGACGCCGTCAAGACCCACGTCGAGCGCCTCGGCGGAAGCCTCGAGATCGCCAGCCAGCCCGGCGCCGGCACGACCTTCGTGCTCCTCCTGCCGCTGACGCTCGCGCTGCTGCGCGTGCTGCTCGTGCAGCGCGGCGGCCAGCCCTTCGGGATCGCGCTGTCGAGCGTCAGCGAGGCAGTGTCGGTCGACGCGCGGATGTCGCTTGCCGGCCGGCCCACGCTCGAGTGGCACGGGCGCTCGATCCCGCTGACCGACCTCGCCGCCACCATCGGCGCGAGCGCGCCGGCGCTCGCCGATCGCCCGCCGGCGGTCGTGATCTCATCCGGAGGCGAGCAGGTTGCGGTCATGTGCGACGGCATGCTCGGCGAGCAGGAGGTCGTCGTGAAGGGCCTCGGTCCGCTGCTGGCTTCCGTGCCCGGCTACCTGGGCGCCGGCATTCTCGGCGACGGGAAGGTCGCTCTGATCCTCGACCCCGCCTTCCTCGCGCGCGGCCGGCACCGGCCGCGGCCGGAAG